>JAPLJS010000037.1 GCA_026388545.1 Deltaproteobacteria bacterium | reverse complement strand
TTTACCGTCAGTAACCTTGACCAAAACCCGCTGCCACCCCGCGTAGCCAACACTTCCTGGTACTGTTGCCTTTTCCCGCACCTTCCGATATGATCCCTCAATCCAAGCAAATTAGGGGCCGAACAGTATTGGCGCTGTCCCTATTTTATTCGGGTTTTTCCTCTCTTTTTTGCGATAGGGAATGATGGAGATTCTCGTTGACAGCAGCGTTATCCTGGATATCGTTACGGCTGAAATTTAAGCCCTGACCCCATATAGAGTATCCCCCTATTTCCCAAATCTATACAGCCAACACCGATTCTTGATATTGGGAAACAGAAGCATCGCCGGTGAGCAACACTATCCCTTCCGTACGGGCTTGGGCAAGCAACAGGCGGTCGAAAGGGTCTTTATGAAGTGATGGTAACGAATCAACCTTCAAGGCATGTTCAGCGGTTACGGGGAGTTCGGTGTATCCCTGCACTACGAGCATCTTTCTCAAACGATACGGATCAACCTTGAAATCGTCTCGTCCAAGTCCCAGCTTGATAACAATCTCCCAGATACTTGCCGCACTGAAAAACAGACTATTCGCGGGCGTCGTCAAAAGGGTGCGGGCTGATTCGGAGAGCTTCTCCGGCTGCCCGGCCGCCCACAGGAGAATGTGCGTATCGAGCAGCAGTTTCACGTTGACTTGCCCTCAAAAAGTCGCATGATCGCCGACGCCCCAAGAGAATCAAAATCGTCAGGCGCCGAAATCTCACCCGCCATAAATCCCAGCTTTTCAGCGCCTTTTAGCTCTTCTGCGGATAGGGGCGAAACCTTGACCATCGGCTTTCCTGCCTTGGCAATGATGAAGGCATTTCCTTGCGCAGCCTCCTCAACCAGACGGGAAAGGTGCGTCTTCGCTTCATGAATATTGATGGTTAGCATAGCATACCTCATCGAGATTGGTTTAATGAACTTAGTTTATGTAGTTTATGCCCATGGCCGGAAATTGTCAATCTTAAATTAATAGGGGCGCTGTAACTTTTTTTTACGATTCGTGCATTTTTTGCTGGACTCATCCTTCCTTTTCGGGTATGTTACGGGGCATGGAACAAGCCACAGCCGTAGACCAGAACCACGTCCAGCATATCAGAGCATTGCTTTCCGCCAATCCCCAATGGCACCGTTCCCATCTGTCTTTAGAACTCTGCAAGTTGTGGGGCTGGCAAAGTCCCGCAGGGCAATACAAAGACATGGCCTGCCGCAGCCTCCTTTTAAAACTGGAACGAGCGGGCGCTATTGTTTTGCCCCCCCGCCAGGGGAAACGCACTTTTCATTCGCGTCCGGCTTATCCCACCGTCCCTCACCGGCAAGAAACGATCAGCGACCATCTCAAGGGGTTGGTTCCTCTCCAGATCACCGTTGTGAGCCAGGATACGGAGGATTATAAATTATTCAACTGCCTGTTGTCACAATATCATTACCTGAGTTACCGGGGCGCCGTCGGGGAAAACCTCAAGTATCTGATCCGCGATGTTCAGGGTCGCCCTCTGGCTTGTCTCCTGTTTGGCTCCGCGGCATGGAAAACCGCGCCACGGGATACCTTCATCGGGTGGACACAGAAGGACCGGGAAGGCAACCTGCGGTATCTGACGAACAACATGCGCTTCCTTATCCTGCCCTGGGTCGGTGTTCCCCATTTGGCCAGTCATGTCCTCTCCCGGATCACCCGTCGCATCAGCGCCGATTGGCAGGAAAAGTATGGTCACCCAGTCTATCTGCTGGAAACATTTGTCGATCGCTCCTTGTTCCGGGGCGTCTGTTATCAGGCGGCAAACTGGATACTTGCCGGACAGACCAAGGGCCGCACCCGCAATGACCGTAATCATGATATCCAGTCCCCTGTCAAGGACGTCTACGTCTATCCCCTGGTCAAGGACTTTCGCCGGAGGCTCTGTTCCCTATGAGAGCCCAAGAGGAACAGAAAAAACCCGGCCCCAAAAGAAAACCTCCAATTCGGGAAGAGGACATCCAGGGGTTCAAATATCTGGATTCCTTCTTCAAAACATTAAACCGCTTTCATGATGTCAAAAGTCATCAGAACCGGAAACTCCACTATGATCAATATCTGGCCCTGATGCTTCTTTATTTCTTTACCCCCGTGCTCACCAGTCTGCGGGGAATCCAACAGGCTACTACACTGGAAAAAATGCAGAAACGTCTTGGCATCAAGAAAACAAGCATGGGTTCCCTTTCCGAAGCATCTCAGGTCTTTGACGCCAAACTGCTGAACCCCCTGCTTAAGGAACTGGCCGAACAGACCCTTCCCCGGGAAAAAGATCCCGAACTCACACAGATTCAACAGATCATCAAGGCCGTGGACGGCACGCTGCTTCCCGCGCTCCCCAAAATGCTCTGGGCCTTATGGCAGGATGATCAACACCGGGCAGCCAAACTACACCTGGAAATGGACATCTTCAACCATGTCCCCACCGCAGCCGTTATTACCGACGGCAACGGCAATGAAAAGAAGATCCTCAGAATCTTGCTTGCCCCCAATACGATCTATCTCATCGACGCCGGATACGCAGAATATAAACTCCTGGACGACATCATCGCTGCCCGGAGTTCCTTCGTCATCCGTTTAAAAGACAATGCCGACTACGTTGTCCTCGAAGAAAAACCCCTCACCGAAAATGATAGAGCAGCAGGAATCCAAAAAGATCTCCTCGTCACGCTGGGCTGCAAAAGCAAACAAAATGACTGCCCACATCCTCTCCGGATCATTCAGGTTTTTCACAAAGGGGATGAAAACGAACATCGCCCCTCAAGGGTTTCCAGCAAGAAAACCTTTCGCACCAAGGATGTCGATTACACCTTACTACTGGCAACGGACCGTCTGGACCTGCCTGCAGAAATCATGGCTCTCCTCTTCACGCGCCGATGGCAAATCGAACTCTTCTTCCGGTGGTTCAAATGCGTCCTGGGGTGTAATCACCTCGTCGCCCTATCCCAAAACGGGCTAACCATACAAGTCTATTGCGCCCTGATCTCAGGCATGCTCATTACCCTCTGGACAGGACGAAAACCTACAAAAAGAACCTTCGAAATGATATCGCTCAACTTCATGGGCTGGGCCAGTGATGAGGAATTGGAACGACATATCGAACAACTCAAATCAAATGACTGAAAATTTATAAGGCAGAGCTTAACCTTCTGACCCGACAGGGGCTTCTGTGCCTTTTATACACCCCTTTTACCGTCAGTAACCTTGACCAAAACCCGCTGCCACCCCGCGTAGCCAACACTTCCTGGTACTGTTGCCTTTTCCCGCACCTTCCGATATGATCCCTCAATCCAAGCAAATTAGGGGCCGAACAGTATTGCCCTCACCCCCCTTTTTCAAAGGGGGAAACTTGAAATGTCCAAACTCCAGACCCCCTTTTTATAAAGAGGGGGATTGAAATCACTTCTCCCTTTCCTTTTTCAAAGGAAGCGACAGACCCCCTACTCCGCTTTTTTAAAGAGGGAGGCCGAGGTCACCCTTGCAAGCAGGGATCTGGCCAGAAGCGGTACGCCCCGCACAAGACCACCCGGCATAAACATGGTTATGACGATCAGAGTAATACCATAAACGATAATATCGTAGTCCTGAAAGGTCCTGAAAAACTCCGGCAAGATTGTCAGAATCGCCGCGCCAAGAAAAGACCCGTAGATACTACCTAAGCCGCCTATGATAACCATAGTGAGCAGCTCTATCGATACATTAAAACCGAAAGATGTGGGTGATATGAAGGTTACTGTATGAGCATAGAGACTTCCCGCCAGGGCAGAAAAAACACCGGAAATGGTAAAAATCTGTACCTTCAGCAGTCTGACATTGACTCCCATGATGCGTGCCGCCACCTCCGAGTCGTGAATGGCACGAAGAGCCCTTCCGATCCTTGAGGCCGCAAGATTGACAGACAGAAGAATGGTCGTAAGGGTAAAGGACCAGACCAGATAATAGTTTTTTATATCACTGTCGAAAACAATCCCGAGAAGAGTGAGATTCGGGATGCCCGACAGGCCTGAAGGGCCGCCGGTTAAATCGACGGTCTCGTTAAAGACTATGTAGATGATGATTCCCATGCCGAGGGTTGCCATGGCGAGGTAATGTCCCTTGAGCTTAAGGATAGGAAACCCAAGGATAAATGCTATAACCCCTACAACCGTGACGGCAATGGCCATGCTGAGCCAGGGATTCATGGTATATGTTGCCGTCAATACACCGGATATATACGCGCCAAGGCCAAAAAAAGCCGCCTGTCCCAAAGAAATTTGACCGGCAAGACCCAACAGCAGGTTTAACGCCACGGCTAAAATGGTATAAATACCAATAAATACAAGTACATTCATAAGATAACCGTCGCCGAAAAACACAGGTGCTGTAAAGACAGCGGCGGCAAATATGAAAAATTTCAACAATTCACGCTTCATTATCTGACCAAAATCTCATACCCTTTCCACCTCTCCCGTTATGAATAAACCCTGAGGTCTGATAAACAGGATAAGGAGGAGTATAATGAAGGCAATGGCATCCTTATAACCTGAGGAGATTAAACCCGCCCCAAGAGACTCAAGAACTCCAACAATCAACCCACCGGCAACCGTCCCCATACCGCCGCTCATACCCCCGATGATGGCGGCGCAGAACCCCTTCAGTCCGAGCATAATACCGACATCGTACGAAGTCATAGTAAGCGGCGCGATGATGATTCCCGCCACGGCACCCATGGACGAACTGATGACAAAGGAAAAAAGAACCATGTGCTTAACATCAATCCCCACAAGGCTCGATGCCACCCGATTGAAAGAACAGGCACGCATTGCTTTACCGATTATGCTGTGGTGAAAAAAAAGCCTGCTGGCAGTGATAATTATGAGTGTAATACCAAAAATCCAGAGATTTTGCGGCATTATCGTGGCGCCCCAAAGAATGATCGGGTCTTCTCCGGAAAACATAGGAAGGGCATGCGTATCTTTTCCCCAGATAAGCATGGCAATTCCCCGGATAAGGATGCTTCCGCCTATGGTAATAATAACAAGAATAAGTGGGTCAGCATCTTTGAGGGGACTGATGGCAAGACGTTCAAACAAGACACCTGCTGCCGTTGCAATCAGAATGGCAAGAATAATAGCCAAAGGAAGAGAAAGCTGCATGGTGATATGGAAGAATACTGTCAGCATGCCGCCCAGCATTACGAACTCCCCTTGAGCAAAGTTGATTATACTGGTGGAATTGTAAATGATGGCAAAGCCTAGTCCGATGAGGGCGTAGATAGCACCCGTAGAAAGACCGGATAGGGTATATTGCAGTATTTGGTCAAAAAGTTCCATGGGTTTGTCGCATGCGAAAAGATACTCCCAACGTGAGGTGAAGTATTCACCCCGCGTTACTTTCCCAGATCAAGATAATTTTGAAAATCTGGTTAAAGGTATCCCCTGGTGGGACAGGCGTCTCGCCCGTTCAACCAGGGGTTGACATTATATAAAACACTATTTTACCAGCATCCAATTCTTATTCTTTATCGTCACAAGGACAAAGGCGTCCTTTGTCAACCCGGCGTGATCGTGAGGAGAAAAGTTGAATATACCACCGATGCCTTTGAAATTGCGTGTTTTTTCAAGTTCTTTACGAATGGCCTCAGGAGAATCTCCGCCACGTTCAAGAGCGTCTTTCAGGAGCATAACCGCATCCCATGCGTGACCGCCGAAATGATCCCCCTCCACCTTAAAATGCTTTTTGTAATCCCTTACATAGGCAAGAAGCGACTTTTTCTGCTGGTCAGATTTCGGAAGCAGATTTGCAACAACAACACGTCCCGAAGGAAGCATTATCCCCTCGGCTGCATCCCCGGCCAACTCTATAAATTTTTTAGAAGAGACGCCATGACTCATGTAAAGCGGCATGTTAAGCCCCAGTTGCTTGGCATTTCTGGCGACTTTGGCAGGTCCCGGATTCGTTCCCCAGCAGATAATCGCCTGTGCTTTGCTGCCGCGTATCTTAACCAGCTGGGCGGTCATATCTGTATCGTTGGGACCGTAGATTTCATCAGATACTATGGTGATACCGAAATCTTTAACACGGAGTTTCAACTGTTCCCTTCCAGATGAGCCGAAACCGTCAGAAACCGTCAGTATTGCCACTTTGTTAATATTCCGCTTTTTGAGATGATCATAAATGCGCTCGACGGCGAGAGAGTCGTTCTGGGCAGTCTTGAAGACCCACTTCTTTACCGGATCTGTAATCTTAATCCCGGCGGCGCAAGATATCAGAGGAATCCCCGCTCTTTCTACAATAGGAATAACGGCCAATGTCTCACCGGTCGTGCTGGGACCGATAATTGCGCTTACCCTGTCATCCTTGATAAGTCGCGTGGCCGCCTGTACCGCCTTGGTCGCATCACCCTGGGTATCGTAGACCACCAGTTTCAGCATGCGCCCCTTGATACCGCCAGCCCTGTTAATTTGATCCACCATCATGTTGGCCGTGTTGCGTTCCGGTTCACCGAGAAATGAGGGAGGACCGGTCACCGCAAAAAGCGCGCCGATTTTGATCGGTTCCGCCGCCCAAGAGTTGCCTGCAATGATTAAAACAAACCCCAGAACACAAATTACTTTAAAAATTGATTTTAGCATATCGCACCTCCTAATATATTTCATAATTAATCGTAATCCCTAAACAGAAAAAGTGTTATAAACAGGCTACTTTTTTTCTTTAGGATTAATTCTTACTGGGTTTAACGCGGAATAGGCCTGCATGCCCGCCGCCATGGCGAACAGCAGGCATCAATATGTGTAGTTGCAGTTATTCTGGTTGATTTTAAGGAAAAAGTATTGTTCTTTCATTTGGTTATCACATTTTTATAATTGGCGATACTTAATAGCATTTAATAATAATGTCAAGGGATATTTTCCTTATGTCGATTAATCTTTTCCCTTTATCTATCATTATATTCCCTTGTATTTTTTAGACTTTCATCTTGCCTGAACATGTTTTTTATGTTATGTATCAGCTCAATATTTATGGATATTAGTGTCTTGTAATAATTTCTCATAGCAATTTTTAAAATACTCATTACGGATGAATTTTGAAAAAGGAGGTCATGCCATGTCGTTACTCATCGGCGGTGCTGTTTCCGTAGTTGTTGGATTCATAGGTCTTTTTTTCTGGTGGGATGCTTTCTTTACTATCCTGAAGGGTGGAATACCCATCGTTCTTCTCATCGGCGGTATTCTTGCCGTTTATATCGGCCTCGATGAGATCCAGGACAAACTTCGGGAAGAACGGCAAAAGCAGGAGGAAAGTCTTGCTAAGGCAAAAGAGGAAATTGAAATGGTCAAAGCCCAGGCGGAACAGTATAAAGAAGAACTCGAAAGGCTAAAAGAAGATACAAAGAAGAGAGAATAAAGGCTGTGGGGAATCTTCGATCATGAAATTATTAATCATATTCGCTCACTAACCCCGAAGCAAGCTTCGGGGAATGCGCTTGCCACGGATTTGAATTCTGCTCCGTTTCACGCCCGTCAGTGCCGCTCCCTTCTCATAAAAATTGCTTATACCCCCGCCCTATCTATTTTGTTTCCACTTCAACTGATTTGTTGCATTAACACGGTTGTTTTTAAGTCATTGACATATACGCTTTTTGTTTTTATAATATATTCAAAAATACGAATCTTTAGAATGTTTATCTCAATTTTATTGTCTAACGCGGTTTGCTTGTCGTTGTTTGTAAGTAGTACCGTCCACCTCAAGCCACTTAACTAAAGTAATACAGTAATTTTTGTTAATCGTCGTTAAGCAACCTTATTTAATCATGCTCGTGGAGGGGCTATAGGAGAATGGTTCCTCAAATTACCTGTATGGAGTTTCCCCGGAAGATGCAACTCTTCCCGGGAAGCCTTTGTCAAGATTCAACTGAATCTTTTTATAAAAACAAGGAGGTGAGAATATGTACTTCATGATGATCTGCACATGGGAGCCGCAGGATGAAAGAGAAGTCAGGACAATAATGGCAAACTGGAACTGGCCAAAGGAGATAAAAAAGGTTCTTTACGGATTTCAGGACCTTCAGGGCTGCAGATCCATTTGGGTCGTTGAGAGCGATGAGATAGGGTTGATTGCTACACGGGCTGCATGGATCGATCTCCTCAGATTCGAGATCTTTCCCATTTATCCAATCGGCGAAACCAAGGCGCTGTTGAAAAAGTAAAAGGACGAACGATATATGGGAATTCATCAATGAATGTAAAGGAGGAAAAGCCATGGCAAAACTTGAGTTGACACCCGATGAGGAAAAAGAGCTTCTGGCGATTCTGGAGAGATATCGACACGACCTCCGAATTGAAATAGTGAACACGGATGACAGGGAGTTTCGAAGATTTCTCCGGAAAAGAGAAGAGTTCCTCCTCGATTTGATCAATCGCCTGAAAGCATAGAAAAAATTAATAAAAAGGGGGCCGTTAGTACGGCCCCCCTGCGTGTTAATGATAAAATTAAAGATTATGATCCGGCCTTTTTCTTATGAGCGGTCATAATTTCATTTAATTACTCGATTGGAATTCGCATCGCATAGAAGGATCTCCAGACAAAGACCAGCGCAATGATGAAGAATACAAGCCCCACAATTCCGGCGCTTTCTCTCATCCCCGGAGCGATGGCCATTTCCATTGCCAGAATCCCGAACAGTGTGGTGAATTTGATGATCGGGTTCAGAGCGACCGACGAGGTATCCTTGAAAGGATCGCCGACGGTATCGCCGATAACGGCAGCCGAGTGCAACGGTGTTCCCCGTTCTTTCAGATCAACCTCAACGACCTTCTTGGCATTATCCCAGCATCCGCCGGCATTCGCCATAAAAAGCGCCTGGAAGAGACCGAATACTGCGATCGAAATCACGTAGCTGATAAAAAAGGACGCGGGCTCGGGTCCGGAAACCGGAGCGGAGAAGAACGCGAAGGCCAGTGCGAAAGAGAAGATCGCGAGGAATATGTTGAACATACCCTTCTGCGCATACTGGGTGCAGATCTTGACGACTTCCTTTGAGTTCTCGGTGGAGCTGGATGTGTTGTCAAGATTGATGTTCTTCTTGATATACTGGACAGCTCTGTATGCGCCGGTGGTGACGGCCTGCGTGGATGCTCCGGTAAACCAGTAAATGACGGATCCGCCGCAGAGGAATCCGAGCAGTGTGTAAGGATTCAGCAGGTTCAAGATCATTTCCGGCTGGATTCCAAGGGACTTTCGGAGCAGAAGGATCAGGGAGAAAATCATGGTCGTGGCTCCCACGACGGCTGTACCGATTAGAACCGGTTTGGCCGTTGCCTTGAAGGTGTTTCCGCAACTGTCATTCTCTTCCAGGTAGTGTTTGGCTACATCCATACGGGGTTTGAATCCGAACTCTTTTTCAATTTCCTTTTCAACGTTCGGGATATCTTCGATCATGGACAGCTCATAAATGGACTGTGCGTTATCCGTAACCGGACCATAGCTGTCGACTGCGATCGTAACGGGGCCCATTCCGAGAAAACCGAAAGCCACAAGACCGAACGAGAAGACCGACGAATATTCCATAAAGTTGGAAAGGCCGAATGTGCTGGTATAATAAGCGGCGAACATCAGTGCGGCTATTGAAATGCCGATCCAGAAGGCAGCGAAGTTACCGGCAACGAAGCCGGAAAGGATATTGAGAGAGGGTCCGCCCTCTCGTGATGCCGTGACCACTTCGGCGCAGTGCTTGGATTTCGAGCTCGTGAAGACTTTTACGAGTTCCGGTATCAGCGCTGCCGCGAGGGTGCCGCAGCTGATGATTATCGAAAGCTTGAACCACAGGTCATTCGGGTAATGACCGAGCTGCCATTTACTGACGAGGAAGGTCACAATAATCGAAATGATCGATGTGATCCAGACGAGTGATGTCAGAGAGGCCTCAAAGTTAACCTTCTCCTTATCCCCCATGACCGCAGTTGAGACGACCTTGTTGATGAAATAGGAGCCGATCGAGGTGATGATCATCAGGATACGCATAACGAAGATCCAGACAAGCAGTTCTGCCTGATAAAGGGGAAATACGGCGAGAACGATGAAACTGATCAGGGCGACTCCGGTGACGCCGTAGGTTTCAAAACCGTCGGCCGTCGGTCCGACACTGTCACCCGCATTGTCGCCGGTACAGTCGGCGATGACGCCCGGGTTTCTCGGGTCGTCCTCTTTGATGGTGAAGACGATTTTCATGAGGTCCGAACCGATGTCGGCAATCTTCGTAAAGATACCGCCGCAAATACGCAGGGCGCTCGCGCCAAGCGACTCTCCAATCGCGAATCCGATGAACGATGCACCCGCCACATCACGGGGCATAAAGACCAGTATCACGAGCATCATGATGAGCTCCACGCACACCAGAAGGACGCCGATGCTCATGCCTGCGGTGAGTGGGATATTGAGCAGTTTTATCGGTTTACCTTCCAGGGATGCAAAGGCCATCCGACTGTTGGCCAGAGTATTCATCCGGATACCGAACCAGGCGACTCCGTATGAACCCAATATACCCACAATGGACCAGGTCAGGATAATAAGTACGCCGCTCAGGCCCATATTCTGAAGGACGCCGAAATAGTACACGATACATGCGCCGATGAATACTTCAAGAACGATCAGCAGCTTGCCCTGTTGAATCAAGTAGGTCTTGCAGGTCTGGAAAATGATCTCCGAAATATCCAGCATGGATTTGTGGGCCGGAAGTTTCTTGACATTGTAATATTCGTAAAGACCGAAACCCATCCCGGCAAAGCAAATCAGAAATCCGATCATCAAGAGATGATCCTGGGCCGCGCTTAATACAGGAATGACCAGTTCCGCTTCACTTGCAAAAAGAGGGCTCGCAAGCAGAATTGACAGGAACGATACAATTCCTGCCTTGAAAAATACATTTCTTGTAAACATCGCTTTTTTCTCCTTTTATTCTTAGTGCATAATTACGCACAAACTTGCAGTGGTTATGTTTGGAATAGCCCATTCAGATATTGTTGATATTACGTTCTTCCGCCTGTCGTAAAGAATTTCAACATATCGATTATAGGCTCAGAAACGACGAAGTACTTTCCAAACGTATTCAATGTGATTCAGTTCCGGGCTGTGTGGTGTTATAAATCCAACGTAAAACCTCGTCTCGCCGTTCAAATCGGCTTGGCAAAGTCTTTCCATGATGAAATCAGGTTCTATCGAGGCTTACCACCATTCAGGATCTACAGTGCAGCAGAGATTATCTTCACACAATTTGTTACTGTGTTATGTATAAATAAATGACAACTAATTAACCCCAAAAAATCCAAGCAATAATGCCTGGAGCGAGCTAACATAGCTCTCCCGCTTTGTCAATATTTTTATGTTCTCCTTATTCCTTCCCGTTATTCGCTTTTTTGAACTCTATTATATACTGATGCGCCTTTAACATGAAAACCCGTTGATGTAAATGCAAAAAAGGTACTATCAAAGATCATGAAAGTCCCGGATATATGAATGTCTTGAAATATATATGACCACTATGATAGGTTGTCTCGCAAATACCACATCCTTATCAATAAACCACAATGGTCCGTATAAAAAAAGATAGTTTTATTCTTCCGACCCTTGTCATTATCAGCGTCCTGATGACTCATGGATGCGCTACTGTTCCCCGCGACAGAGATCGGGCGACGGAAAAGCGGAAGATGCTCGTTACCGCCTACGATGCGGGGAAAAAATCAACGGGTTGGAAATATAAATACGGGTGCTGCCTGATGCCGCCGGTTTACGCTTACGGACCACACGAGGGAGAGAGGAAAAAAGTCGGTATCACCTCCGACGGATCCAAGGCAAAAAAGGGGACAATTGCAGCAGACATAAAGAGATATCCTTATGGAACGAAAATGTATGTCCCCGGTTATGGGTGGGGAGAAGTCCATGACATAGGAAGCGCCATTAAAGGAGATCATATTGACATCTTTTTCCCTGATGAAAAAGAAGCCAAGGGTTGGGGTAGAAAGTATCTCGACGTTATCATTAACAGACCATAAGTATTAAAATGGGGATTTTTCATGGACTTCTTTTTTGACCCTGAAGGAATCGCTGTTATCGGCGCAACACCAAACCCGCTCAAGGGCGGTTATGCCATTCTTAAAAATCTACTCACCGGTTATAAGGGTAATATTTATCCTGTGAACCCCCGTTATCGAGAAATTGAAGGGCTTCCCTGCTATCCGTCCGTCAGCGCAATCCCGGGTCATGTTGACCTTGCCATCGTCTTTGTGCCGGCAAAATTCGTACCGGCAACCATAGAGGATTGTGTCGCCAAAGGGATTCCCGGCGTCATGATCGAATCAGGAGGTTTTGCGGAATCCGGCAAGGACGGAAGGTCTCTGCAGCAGTCACTAAGAGATATATCTAAAAAAACGGGGATTCGCCTGTGGGGTCCCAATTGCATGGGACTTGTCGACGCCGTTCGGGGCTATGCCTTTTCCTTTATGAACCCTCTTGCACTGCAGCACGGACTCCTACCGGGCAACGTATCGCTTGTAGTCCAGAGTGGATTGCTTTCTGCAGGCTTTATCATCGATATTATGAGTCACCATATCACCGGCATCAGCAAAGTATGTTCAATAGGCAACAAAAGTGATGTCAACGAGTGCGATCTATTGCCTTATCTGCTCAAAGATGCGAGCACTGAGGTTATCGGGCTTTACTTAGAATCTTTTTCTGATGGCAGGCACTTTATCGACCTATGCCGGCAAAGCACAAAACCGATCGTGGTCCTTCATGGCGGAAAGAGCAGAAAAGGCGCCAAAGCGGCAATGAGCCACACGGCATCCCTGGCGGGAAATCAGAAGGTCATCTCAGGCGCCCTGGCCCAGGCCGGCGTTACCGAAGCCAGAGATTTTCATCAGATGATCGACCTCTGCCGGTCCCTGGCCGCCGTGCACCGACCGGTTGATCGACCGGGCCGTATTGCCATCCTCACGTTCAGTGGCGGCGCCGGCATTATCGCCTCAGATTTCATTGATGAACAGGGGCTGTCCGTAGCAGAACTTTCCCCGACAACGAAGGATGCTTTAGAGCGTCTTTTCCCCGACTGGATGCCCGTTTCCAATCCCGTGGATCTTTGGCCGTCCATCGAAAAGCATGGTGGAGGCGACATTGATGTATACAGCATGGCACTTTCGGCAGTGCTTAAGGACCCCCACGTTGATGCAGTATTATTGAGTACCTATGCCGGAAATTCCCGGATTGGGCTCAATATCAAAGACTTGGCCGAGCAAACCCGTATTGCCGGCAAGCCTGCATTCGTATGGCTTCTGGGCAGACGCGAAGAGACTTTTCGTTTTAAAAAGGAGGCCTTGTCCTACGGTATCCCCGTCTTCCAGGAGGTGTCCCGTGCCGTGGAATGTTTAGCCGCCGTTTTCCATCAACGGAAACCTTCGGAAATAATTACCCGACTTCCGGAAAAAGAAAAGGCTATGCAGATTCCCGGTGAACTGAATGATTTACTGGAGAAAGCGGCGGGGCCTTTGGATGAATACATCTCCAAGCGTATTCTCAAACTCCACGGCATCCCGACAGTTGAAGAGGAAATTGTTGTCGATTCTATCAAGTGTGAAGAAGCCGCCTCGCGAATCGGTTTCCCTTTAGTTATGAAGGGACTGCAACAAGGAAAGGTGCATAAGACCGAACTCGGCCTGGTTCATCTGGATATTGCCAATACCCAAGCAGCCCGCAGATCCTTTGATTCTTTAATGAACACAATGAACGGCCATGGTAAAATTTTAGTATACAAACAGGTGCACGGTAAAATCGAGCTAATTCTGGGTCTTTTGCGAGATCATCAATTCGGTCCCTGCGTCATGTTGGGTCTTGGCGGTATAATGGCAGAAATATTAAATGATGCGGTTTTCGCTCCGGCTCCGTTGACGGAGCAGGATGCTCTGGGACTCATCAGCCGTCTGAGGGAACAGAAGATCCTTGATGGTTTCAGGGGAGAGCCTCCCGTCAAAAGGGAAGAACTTGCACGGATACTTATTGCTTTGGGTAACATAGGCATTCAGTATCCCCGGATTCACGAAATTGACATAAACCCGTTGATCATCGGTAAACAGGGCGCTGTGGCAGTCGATGCCACGATCATTTTAAAATAGCCATTATTCCACCTTCCTTACTTTCTTTTCCATGCGCCCGGAGCCCCCTTCCCTACAGTCTATCTTCATCGTCATATACAGCCGGTTGCAGTCCTTCTTAAGATCCTCCATGCAGCGCTTTACCACAAGCATGACCTCATCCCATTCACCCTCTATGGATGTCCCCATCGGGCTGATGTGATGCGCAAGGCCACTCTCTTTAATAATTTTTACTGCCCTGGATGCGTATTTACTAACGCTCTCTTCCTTACCTATCGGGAAGATAGAAAAATCAACAATGACACTCATAAAAAACCTCACTTGATTTTCTGGATATCTTTTTCTTTCGCAATTACAACGAGGATTTCACCGTCCTTGAGTACAAAACCGGCAGGCGGCACCATATGAATCTGGTCTGTCAGAACGTCCTTAACGGCAATGACCTCAATATGATATTTGCTCCTTAACTCAAGTTCACCGATACTTTTCCCCAAAAAACTATTTGGAGGCGCTATTTCAAATATCATATACCCTTCGGAAAGGGGTAGGCAATCAAGGACGCTTGGAGAGATCAGGCTTTTAGCAACCTTACCGGCAACTTCCTTCTCGGGGATGATGACGTCCGTAGCGCCCACCTTTTCCAGGATGAGCTTATGCTCATCATTGGGGGCTTTAACAATGATTTTTTTGACCTTCATCTGTTTGAGGTGAAGGGTGATAAGTGTGCTTGCCGCAAGATCTTCTCCAAAGGAAATAATAACCACATCATTCTCCTGGATGCCAATACCATCCAGGACTTCATTATCTCTGCCGTCGGCGACAATCGCCTTGGTGGCAAAATCTTTTAAACGATGAACGGCCTCTTTATCCTTATCGATAGCAATGACATCAAAGCCGTTTTCATATAATTCCTTAACGATATTTGAACCAAAAATTCCCAATCCAATCACTACTACCCGATTCATTGCTAAACCTCCTCAACCCACCATAATAGACTCTTCCGCATATGTTAACCCCCTTTTGGGGGCATACCAGAAAAAAGCGAGAGTCAGGGGCCCTATCCGTCCCGCAAACATCATGAGAATAATAGCCAGTTTCTGACCGGAACCCAGATTTGGCGTTATGCCCATGGAAAGGCCCACAGTACCGAATGCGGAAACTGTTTCAAAAAGATATTCCACAAAAAAGTGGCGGCTCTCAAGGGGAGGTAAATTCCCCACACCCCCGAACAATAAGAGGATTGATGTAATGAGAATAACCGAAAATGCGGACGCGAAGATAATGGCAATCGTTCGCGTTAAAATCTCCCCCGGGATGGTCCTGTTAAATACATTCACCTGTTCTTGCCCTTTGAGTCGATTCCAGATCATCAGAAGGAGAAGGGCAAAACTCGTTGTTTTAATACCTCCCCCGGTTGACCCTGGAGAGGCGCCGATAAACATCAGCATAATCATGACAAGGATCGTCGGATTTGTCAGTTGACCGATATCGACTGTATTAAAACCCGCAGTCCGCGGCGTAACCGATTGAAAAAAGGATGTAAGAATCTGCGTTGTGACGGGAGCATCTTTGAGAATATGATTCATTTCGAAAAGATAAAAAAAAGCGGCGCCACAGAGGATCAGGCTCCCTGTAGTTATAAGAACGATTTTTGAATGTACCGACAGTTTTTTCTGAAATCCCCTCAACCTGGCAAGGATCTCATACTGCACGATAAAGCCTATCCCTCCCAGAACAATCAAGCCCATGACGGTGAGATTGACAATTATGTCGCTCTGATAACCCATTAAATTATCCGAGAACAGTGAATACCCGCAATTGTTGAAGGCGGAAATGGCGTTATAAATGGCATGATAGAAGGCCCAGCCCGGAGAGAAATCCTGGGAAAACCGGATAAATAACAACAATGTCCCCATAGCCTCAATAATGAAAGTAAGCCCGAGAACCCATTTCATAATCACGAAGAAATCTCTTCGCGGTGTATGGAGAAACGTCGACTGGACAATATCCCTTCCCTTAAAGGAAATGCCTCTGCCCATGATTCCAAACAGGACAACAGAGAATGTGATAATTCCCAGCCCGCCGATCTGAAAGAGAACCATGGTAACTATCTGACCGGCTATCGATAGATCTTTACCAATATCCAGAACGGCAAGGCCCGTAACGCACACTGCCGAGGCGGCTGTAAAGAGGGCATCAACAAAGGATATATGACCGCGGCCGGCCGAAAAAGGAAGCCATAAGAGAATGGCCCCAAAAAGAATCACCGAGGCGAAACTGAAGATGAAAATCTTTTGCGGAGAAAACAATCTCGAGAAGAATCTTTTTACGCTGAAGTAAATATTCATCAATATTGCTTTACCTACTCTGCCTTACACGGACGCGGAACCATCTCGCTTTTTTGTCCCTCTGAACATCTCAAGGAGCAGGATAACAGCTCCCACGGAGATCGCGGAATCAGCGACATTAAAAGCAGGCCAGTGGTGCGTTCCTATATATACATCAATGAAATCGATAACCTCTCCAAAGCGTACCCTGTCAATCAGATTCCCCACAGCACCGGACAGGATCAGGGAAAGGGCGAATGTCATGAACGGTTCTTCAATTTTACTTTTGGCGATATACGTGAGAACGAGTATTATCGCTAAAACTGTCACCGTAACGAAAAAGACAAAACGAAAAACCGGAGGGGCATCTGCCAGAAAACTGAAGGCGGCTCCCGGATTCCTGACATATGTTATATTTAAAAAACCTCCAATGACAACAAATGATTCATGAAGGAACATAGTCGAACTGATATAGGCCTTGGTGATAAAATCAAGCAGGGTCATCACCGCCACTGTGGCAAAAAGAATAATATACTTTGTTTTCAAATCATCTCTCCGTGAAACTTCCCCTTTTCACCCTCTCCCTAACCCCCTCCCATCCTTGTCCCCGCGAAGGCGGGGAAAGGGAGAGGGAATATAACGTTCAAAGGTTCGTAAGGCATCTATCACAAATAGCGGGATATTCCTGGTTCATACCTACCGTCTCACTGTAGATCCAGCACCGGTCACATTTCTGTCCCCGCGCTTTCGTCACTCCAATAGTTAAACCTTCAAATTCCGAACTTACATAAGCGTCTTTGATAGCTTCCTTCTCCACAATATTGATCTGCGAAAGGATTAACAAAGTTTTTAAGTCCTCACGATGTTCTTCTATAAATGAACGAAGATCAACGGGCGGAGCAATATCGACACGGGCGTCGAGTGAATGCCCGACTACTTTGTTCTTTCTTGCAATTTCAATTGCTTTGGATATTTCTCCCCTGAGCGCGATCATAGTGTTCCAGCTTTTGGCCAAGTCTGCATCCAGATATTGAGGATTCACTTCAGGAAATTGAGTCAGATGAACGCTTATTTCCTTTCCATCGTAAGAAGGTAACGATAGCCATAGCTCTTCCGCGGTAAATGAAAGTATCGGGGCAAGCAGGCGTATCATGGAATCAAGAATACCATACATGGCGCTCTGCGCTGACCGCCGCTGCCTCGAATCTGCCTTTGATGTATAGAGCCTGTCTTTCAGGACATCCAGGTAAAGGGCGCTCAGGTCGACAGTACAAAAATGATGAAGGGTAAAGAATGCAAGATGAAACTGATACTGACTATAGGCATCCCTTACCTGTTGAATAATTTCCTGGAGTCTATGAAGGACCCACCGGTCGATCTCTTCCATATCATGATAGGAAACGACATCACCGGATGTAAAATCATAAAGATTCCCCAGAATGAAGCGGCTCGTGTTGCGAATGCGCCTGTAGGCTTCCACAAGGCGGGCAAGTATCTCATCAGAAATTCTTATATCCTGTGTGTAATCTTCAGCGGCAACCCATAGTCTCAATATTTCTGCGCCATGCTTATCGATTACCTCTTCCGGATCAATGACGTTGCCCATGGATTTGGACATCTTCTTCCCCTCACCATCGACAACAAAACCATGGGTCAGAACAGTCCTATATGGGGCGCGCCCTCTCGTTCCCACGGATTCCAGGAGGGAAGAATGAAACCATCCCCTGTGCTGGTCGCTGCCTTCAAGATATATATCCGCCGGAGAACCGAGATTTGACCTCTTTTCCAGCACAGCAGCATGACTTACGCCGGAATCAAACCAGACATCAAGGATATCGGTCTCTCTCGTGAATTGGTCCTTCCCGCACACGGGACACACTGTTCCCGCGGGCAAGAGATCTTTTGTATCTCTCTCAAACCATACATCAGCGCCGTATTCGTTAACGAGTTTCACAACATTTCCCATAATATCCTTCGTCATAAGGTCGCTCTTGCAATGCTCACACGAAAACATCGTAATCGGCACCCCCCATAACCTCTGCCGGGAAATACACCAGTCGGGGCGATTTTTAATCATCCCGGATATCCTGTCACGACCCCATGCCGGCAACCACTGGACATTATCAATGGCTTCAAGGGCATTCTTTCTCAGGTTATTCTTCTCCATCGAGATAAACCACTGCTCGGTAGATCGGAATATGATAGGTTTTTTACACCGCCAGCAGTGAGGATAGGAATGCTCGATGTCAATATGGCCGAGCAGGGCACCGAACTCATCCAATTTTTTGATAACCGAATCATTGGCATCGAAAACGAACTGTCCGGCAAAGTATTGAACATCAGGGGTATATCTTCCATCATCATCGACGGGGGCATAATTGTCCAGCCCGTATTTCATGCCTATCTCATAATCTTCCTGTCCATGACCCGGCGCGATATGCACACATCCTGTTCCCGCGTCAAGCGTGACAAAAGGGGCAATAATGAGGAGACTCTCGCGATCAACCAGTGGATGTTTGCACTTGAGACCCTCCAGAACAGAGCCGGGAAACTCATCAAGCACTTCATAGTTTTTATAGCCAAAGGCATCCATGCAGTAATCCAGGAGATCCTTCGCAAGGATCAACGTCTCACCATTCACCTTGACTGCAACATAGATAAAATCATTGTGCAGGGCAATTGCCTGATTAGGAGGTATCGTCCAGGGAGTCGTCGTCCATATAACCACGCTGACTTTTTCCCCTGCCAGTTTCGGAATAACTCCCGATACATCAGAGATCATTGGAAATTTTACATAAATAGAGGGCGTTATATGATCACCATATTCAACCTCCGCCTCCGCCAGGGCGGTCTTACAGGAAGCACACCAGTATACCGGTTTTTTTCCCTTATAGATATCACCCTTGAAATAGAGCTTTCCAAACTCCTCAACTGTCGCCGCTTCATAATCGTACGACATGGTAAGATATGGATTCTCCCATTCTCCAAAGACTCCCAGACGCTTAAACTGCTCTCGCTGGATACCCACAAATTTTTCTGCAAATGACCGGCAGAAACGCCGTATATCTGCATGAGACATCCCTCGTTTCCTGTCACCCAGTTCCTTCTCAACCTGATGCTCAATAGGCAGTCCGTGACAATCCCAGCCAGGCACATATACACTATCGAACCCTGACATATTTTTCGATTTCACGACAATATCCTTGATTATTTTATTGAGCGCCGTACCAAGGTGGATATTTCCGTTTGCATAAGGAGGCCCATCATGAAGAATATAGGGCTTTCTCCCCTTCAATGCCTGTCTGGTCTTCTCGTAAATATTCATATCCTGCCACATTTTGAGCAACTCCGGTTCCTTCCGGGAAAGATTTGCCTTCATGGGAAAATCGGTTTTCGGCAGATTTAACGTATCCTTATAGTCCATGGTGCTCTCCTCAATGTTGTTTGTTACTGATATGATTAAGCCCTTTGCAAGGTAATATTGCATGAATCAACGAGCGGCCAAGCTATCACAGAAATCAACCGCTTTCAAGCAGAAGTAAAAAAGCCCCCTGCAGAAAAACAGGGGGCTTTTCACTTGCCGATAGGATTTTAAAACCTTTACTACATTCCCATACCGGGGTATCCACCGCCGGAAGGCATGGCGGGACCCGCAGACTTCTCTTCCGGTTTCTCCGCTATCATGCACTGGGTGGTCAGCATCAAAGCCGCCACGCTCGCCGCATTCTGGAGGGCAAATCGTGTTACCTTGGTAGGATCGATTACACCTGCTTCAATCAGGTCTTCATACTCATCTGTTCTCGCATTGAATCCAAAGGCGCCTTTTTTCCCTTTGACCTTTTCCACAGCGATGCTGCCTTCATGTCCCGCATTAAATACTATCATCTTCAGCGGTTCTTCAAGGGCCTTCTTGACGATATTGACACCGACCTGCTGGTCTCCTTCTAGCTTCAGTTTCTCGAGTGCCGGAAGTGTTCTGATATAGGCCACACCGCCGCCGGGAACGATTCCTTCCTCCACGGCCGCTCGTGTTGCGTTGAGTGCATCCTCAACACGTGCCTTCTTCTCTTTCATTTCCGTCTCCGTTGCTGCGCCAACCTTGATTACCGCAACACCGCCGACCAGCTTTGCCAGTCTTTCCTGAAGCTTTTCTCTGTCGTAATCGGATGTTGTTTCCTCGATCTGCGCTCTGATCTGCTTGACCCTTCCTTCCAGAGCTGCTCTTTCTCCCGCACCATCGATAATCGTCGTGTTATCTTTATCAATCGTGATTTTCTTTGCCCGGCCAAGGTCTTCTACTTTTGTGTTTTCCAGTTTCGCACCCATGTCCTCGGAAATCATCTTCCCGCCGGTCAGGACGGCGATGTCTTCCAGCATGGCTTTTCTTCTGTCGCCGAACCCGGGGGCTTTCACGGCAGCAACATTCAAGGTACCTCGAATCTTGTTTACAACGAGGGTAGCCAATGCCTCCCCTTCAATATCTTCAGCTATGATAAGGAGTGGCCTTCCCATTTTTGCAACCTGCTCCAGAACGGGGAGGAGATCCTTCATGCCGCTGATTTTCTTTTCATTGATAAGAATAAAGCAATCCTCAAGGCTTACTTCCATCTTTTCCGCATTCGTCACGAAATAGGGAGATACGTAACCCCTGTCAAACTGCATACCTTCTACGATCTCAAGTTCTGTTTCCAGTCCCTTTGCTTCTTCTACAGTAATGACACCTTCTTTACCGACCTTCCCCATTGCCTCGGCAATAATTGCACCGATTGCTTCATCGTTGTTTGCGGAAATTGTACCAACCTGGGCGATTTCTTTCTGGTCTTTGGTCGGCTTGCTTAACTTTGCCAGTTCCTTTACAACAACTGCGACGGCCTTCTCAATACCCCTTTTAATATCCATGGGGTTACTTCCTGCGGCGACACTCTTTGCCCCTTCTCTATAAATAGCCTGGGCAAGAAGCGTTGCTGTGGTAGTGCCGTCACCGGCCACATCACTCGTCTTGCTGGCAACTTCCTTCACCATCTGGGCGCCCATGTTTTCAAACTTGTCCTCGAGTTCGATCTCCTTGGCCACGGTAACGCCGTCTTTTGTAACAGTGGGGGCGCCATAGGATTTATCAAGAATAACATTCCTGCCTTTGGGGCCGAGGGTAACTTTAACCGCATCCGCAAGGGTATTTACACCCTTGAGAATAGACTTTCTTGCTTCTTCGTCATACTGAAGTATCTTTGCTCCCATCTATTGTATCCTCCTTATAATCAGGTTATTTCTTTTCAATGATTCCAAGAATATCGTCTTCTCTCATAATCAGATGCTCGACGCCGTCTATTTTAACTTCGGTACCGCCGTATTTGCTGAAGAGAACCCTGTCGCCGACTTTGACATCCGGTTTAATCAGTTTGCCGTCTTCTGTCGTTTTTCCTTTGCCAACAGCAACAACCTCGCCCTCGACAGGTTTTTCCTTGGCTGTATCGGGGATTATAATACCACCTTTTGTCTTCTGCTCTTCCTCTAACCTCTTAACAATCACTCGATCCTGTAATGGTCTAATCTTCATGCTCTAACCGCTCCTTTCTTTCATTTTTTTATATTTTTGTAGATATTTTAAAAGACAATCGTATCCATTCATGGATGAGGCCTTAACATAAACACAAATTCCCCCATGTCAAGGCATTCATAGTAACTTTTTTAAAAAAATAAAGGGAATGGGCTTTTTTATACAAAAACCAGCCCTGTTCCCTTCGTTTTTCTCTTATTTTAGGCAATCAGTGCGCGAAAAATCGGAAAATAAAGAAAAACAGTTGTTCCAGCACCCCATCTGCTTTCAATCTCCAAATTCCCCTGATGGGCTTTCATGAGATGCTTAACAATTGACAATCCCAAACCGGTACCCCCCAAATCCCTTGAGCGTGTTTTATCCACACGATAGAAACGTTCTCCCAGCCTGGGAATTTCACTTTTCGGGATACCGATGCCGGTGTCAACAATTTTCACGACCACAGAACCTCTGCCATCTTCAGAGGCCGTGATGGAAACCCTTCCGCCATCCGGCGTAAATTTGACGGCATTATCGAGAATATTCAAGAGAATCTGGGCTATCCTGTCTCTATCGGCCAGGATCAACGGAAGCCCCTCGGGAATGTGTTTATCTACAGTCAGGGATTTCTCTGCGGCCTTTGCTTCGAATACGGGCAGGACGTTTTCAATAACATCACCAAGAGATATCCCTTCGAGGCGTAACTTCATTTCTCCCAGTTCTATACTGGAGAGGGTCAGGAGATCATCTACAAGACGGTTAAGACGATGGGCATTCTCAGAAATTATCTGGAGAAATTTATTTGCGGTTACTTTCTCATCAACACCTCCCCCTTGAAGGGTCTCAATAAATCCGATAATTGCCGTGAGAGGGGTCTTGATTTCATGAGTCACATTGGCCACAAAATCCTCCCGTATGTTCTCCAGTTTTTTAAGCCGTGTAACGTCATGAAAGACTATCATCGTCTTTTCTTCTCCCACGGAAAGTCCATGAATAGTTGAGATAATGACACCAAGAATGATCGGATTTTCATCACCGAAAGTAATTTCCTGGAAGACCGTGGTTCCCGTTTCCCTGAACCGATCGAGGGCATCCTCTAACTCGATGCTTCGGAATGCCTCAATGGGCGTCTTATTGATAATATTTGTCGTGTACTCATTGCCAAGAATGTCTTTTAAGCTCTTGTTTATCATTTCTATACGTTTCTGACCGTCAAGGACAATGACACCTTCCGTCATGCTCGCAAAGGCTGAATCCAGTTTCCCTTTCTCTTCATGTGCGGATCGTATCTTTTCCTGATGTTCTTCAACCATGCAGTTGATATTTTTTGCGAGCCTGCCAATCTCGTCATTCGATTCGATCAGAAGGGTACCGGGAACTTCCCCACTGCATACCTTATGTGTAAATTGCTCCGCTTTCTGAATGGGTGATATGATTTTCCTGGAAAAGAGAAAAGCAATAAGCAAGGAGGGTATAATGACGATAAGAATGCCTTTATAAATGTGGCTGTATAGCTGATCAACGGACTTTTTCACATCAAAGAGCGGACGGGCAAGGCGAACGTAACCCTTTAGTTCTGAGCCTTCCCTTATTGGAAAGGCAATATAGAGCATATCCACACCGAGGGTGCGACTGTAACGAATTGCTTCTCCCTGACCCTTGATCCTGGCCTCCTGTATCTCCGTACGGTTCAGGTGATTATCCATCTCCGCCACATTTTTCTCTGAATCTGCTATGACCCAGCCCGTGGCGCCAATCAGGGTAACCCGTGACCGGGATATATCGGCCAGAGAGGATATCTGCCTTTCAATTTCGCTTTTTGTCAGGAACGTTATGATTCGTGCCTGAGCCGTCAAGTCATTTTTTATCTCCTCTACCAAATCACTTTTAATCTGCTGAGCAAATATCAATCCCATAACAGCGACAGCAAGGAGTATTATCACGACATAACTGACAAAAATCTTGTAGAACAGACGGCTCTTCACCAGTGTTACCCCTGACTCTCACAGGTTGGTGCATGGCGGACGCTCTTTCCCGTAACCATATACACAACCATGTCTGCAATGCCCACCGCGTGATCCGAAATCCGTTCGAGACTCTTGGATATCTGCATAATGATGAGAGCTCTATGTATCTTTCGGGGATCCTCCATCATAAACGTGAGGAGTTCCCGGAATACCTGTTCATTGAGGTTATCGATGGTTTCATCCTCCACCCTGACTTTCTGCGCTAAATTGGTATCCTCATTCACCAGGGCATCAAGGCTTTCCTTTATCATCGCCCGTGCAATTTCTGCCATACGGGGAATATCGATATAGGGTTTCATCGGTGGTTCTTCACTTAAAATAATCGCTTTTTCAGCAATATTAGCCGCCATATCGCCGATCCTCTCCAGATGTCCATTTATTTTAATGGCCGTCGTGATGTACCTCAGGTCCCGCGCCGTGGGCTGCCTCAATGCAAGAATTCTAATACACTTCTCTTCAATCTCAACATCAAGCTGATCAATTGTATTATCATCGCAAATTACCTTGCGGGCGATCTCCGTATCCCTATCCAAAAGGGCCTTTATTGCCAGTTCTATTGCCTTTTCTACAAGCGCTCCCAAATAAAGAAGACTTTCCTTGACGTCCCTGAGTTCCCTTTCATAGTGGGTGCTGGTATGCCTTTTTTCCACCATTGTATTATCTCCATATTATTAATTAGTTCGTCCTGAAAAATGCAGGCTGAAACCCGCGTAAACATTGATACTGCTCTTTGAAAACTGAAGAAAGTTGTAGGATTTGGTTGTTTTTATCTGTGATTTATGCTATAAGCTACTGATATGAAAGTACAAATAC
>JAPLJS010000036.1 GCA_026388545.1 Deltaproteobacteria bacterium | reverse complement strand
CCCATGTCCTGGGGACTGGAGGGATTCCTCGATATCTTCCTGCGGAACGGCAATGTTTCCGATGTTCTCCCGAAAAGCCTGTACCTGTTTATTTTCGGGGTAGTCATGCTGACCTTGACGGCAATCTTATTGCGGAGGCGGAGGGAGGTATAAAAACGATGAAAGGTTCTATTGATGAGAGACTGAAAATGGAATTGAAGAGGTTAATCGTCGAGGAGGGTGATATAATGACTGATCCCAGAGAGATCGGTGACGAAGAACCCCTCTTCGGCAGAGATTCCAAGCTCAGCCTGGACTCAATAGATGCCCTGCAAATCTCTATCGCCATAAAGAATAAATACAACATCGCCATTACCGACAGCAAGGAAATGAGGCGGGTTATGAGATCGTTGAACACCTTCGCCGACTTTATTCAGCCGGAGTAGAATTTTGAAAAGAAGGGCATTTGTAACGGGAAAGGCGATGACCTGCTCCCTCGGCGATTCTCTGGAGGGGATCGTTGATGCGGTGCGCCATAAAAGGATAAAGCTTGAGCATATCCCCTTTAATATGGCCCGCCTGCCCTATACCAAGCCTTACTACCTCATCAATCGCAACGAAGGGGATAAGCTGGATAACCGCTCCGCGGAATATTTCTATGCGATTCTCTTTTCTGCGGTGTCCCGGGCGCTCCTCGATGCCGGCTTGAACCGTTCGGAGATCAAGGATATGCATGTGTTCTTCGGCTCTACGTCTATGGATGTTCCCGTGTTTGAGGGAAACCACCGTAAGACGTCTGCGACCGTATCGGGTATGTTTCTCCAGTCGTCCTATGGGTACGGTAAAATCGCCGGGGCCATCGTTGAGAAGTTCGGAATAGGGGGTAACTGCTATTCCTTCGCCACGGCATGCACTTCGAGCGCCAACGCCTTCCTTTATGCCGCAGCCATGATCGAGGAGAGGCACATCGAGAGGGCAATGGTCGTCGGCTACGACCTCTTCAATAACCTCGGTTTTTACGGTTTTGAAGCCCTGAAATCCATTGCCGCTTCTGAGTACAGGCCCTTTGACAGGACGCGGGACGGCCTGATCTTAGGTGAGGCCTGCGGTGCAGTGGTGCTGGAGGGGAGGCGCAGGAAGGCCGGTGATTTCATGCACCTTGGCGGGGCGAATATCTGCGATACGTACAGCGTCGCCAGCCACGATGAAGAAGGGTCTGCGGTTGCGGAAACGATGAACAGAGCCCTCAGGCAGGCGGAGATTGACCCGGAGGAGATATACGCCGTCAAGGCCCACGCCACAGGAACGGAGAACAATGACAGGACAGAATGCGCCGCCATGAGGGTGGCCTTCGGAAATCATCTTCCTCCCGTGACGTGTGTCAAGCCTTTTATCGGGCATACCGTGGGTGCTTGCGGCGTCAACGAGCTGATACTCTTTACGGAATCGGTCAAGGCGGGATTTATCCCTTCCACACCGGGCTTCCGGGAAGTGGACGAGGAATTAAATCTGACGCCCCTGACGGAAAATAGGGAAGCAGGGGAGGGCGTTTTTATGCTGAACTACTTCGGATTCGGCGGTAACTGCACCACCCTTATTCTCTCCAATAAGGACAATAAGGGATGAGCGGAATGTACATTCACAGCGCCTCTGCCTTCACCGGCGAATCGAACACGGATATAAATTTTTTAAAAAATGAACTAAGTCGCTATACCCCGGAAAATTTCCGCAGGGTAAACAAGTTTATCCTGCTTTCCCTGCTTGGCGCCCGACAATGTATCCACCAGCGTACCCTTGCGGCTGATACGGCCGTCTACCTGACGACGGAGCACGGCAATCTCGGTGAGACCGCTGATGTTCTTGATGAGATATATGCAGCCCGTTCTCTGCCGAAGCCTTTCGGATTCATCAATACCATGAGCAGTACGGCTGCGTTTTATCTTGCCCGGAACCTTGGCATACGGGGCCGCAACATCACCGTTTCCAGCCAGCACCTTTCCTTTGAAAGGGGGCTGGAACTGCTGAAGGTGGATTTCGCCGGAGGTACTGAAAGGAGCGCTCTGATCGGCGGTGTGGATGAAGCATCCCTTTCCCGAACGGCACTGGAAGAAAATGCTGATCGCGGCTGGCGAATGGTCGACGGAAGCGGGTGGCTTTACATCAAGCCTGAGAAAGAAGGCGCCTGCGGGGCATTTACAGAGATCAGGTCATTCAGGGATGGTCATTCATGTATGAGCTGGATCAGCAAGCGGGAAAGATCGCCGGTGGATGTGGTCTCTTTCGGCGCACTGATAGATGATAGTGAAGCCGCCGCTTTGAGGGAGGCCTTGCGACCCGCTGCCGAGTTTGATTATCTCCGTGACTATGGATATTCCGGCTCGGCCACGGCCTGCGGCGTAAGCCTGTTCGTGATGCAATTTCAAGAAAAGACCCTGCTGCATATAAACAGAGACCAGCGGGGTAATTACGCGATTATGGAATTAAAAAGATATTGATCAAAGCATTGAAGACGATCACTTATAGCGGCTTCTGATGAGTTGCCTCCTTACCCGCAATCCTTCCGTATCGAATAAATTTAAGAACAAATAATGTATTGTAAACCACCCGTCTGTATGCTATCACTTTGATAGCAAGGAGGAATGCTATGGCAAATGTATTAATCCGTGATATCCCCGATGAAGTTGTCAAAGAGCTGAAGCAGAGGGCCAAATCCCACAACCGTTCCCTTCAGCAGGAACTCATTGATATTATTGTGAAAATAGCCAGCCAGCCCTATGGGGACATTGCGCAACGGGCGGCTGAGATAAGGTTGAAGCTCGCCGGAGAGCGCCGGACATTTACCGACAGCGCTGAATTGTTGCGAGAGGACCGGTCCAGGTGAATCTGGTAATTGACGCGAGTGTGGTTATCAAGGTCTATATACCGGAAATCCTTTCGGACAAGTCGGAGGAAGTTATGTCCCGGGTGGCAGACGGCGAACTTATGCTGTGGGCCCCGGATCTGCTCTATCCCGAGACAGGAAACATCCTCTGGAGAAAACAGCGCCTGCATGAATTGACACCTGCTGAGGTCGAGGAGATTGTTGACGCCATCACGTATTTGCCCATAAGGATCGAGCAATCCAGGCCGGTTATGCCCCTGGCTGTTTCCATTGCCATGCACAGCGGGATAACGGTTTACGATGCTATGTACGTGGCGGTTGCCAGGATTTACGAGACCAGAATGATCACTGCCGACAGAAAGCTTGTGGATGCGCTGGAAAAAACGGAATTTAAACAGTATGTGCAGTGGTTGGGTGCGGGGATTGGTTGATTCCAGCGACAATACCCATCCTTTTTACCTGTGTCAGGATCCACTACGATCGATGCTGAGAAATTGTAAGTGGCATCGACAATACGTTTATTCCTGTAACAAAGCATCCGGTGATTCTAACGAGTATTCATCCTTTCGAATGGTATTCCTTGTTGTCTGAATGAGTGGTGTGTTCTCCATGCTCATGGTAATTATTTCTTGGTAAGGCCGCCATTTCTTTGCTTGACATTAATAAACAAAAAGTTTACTATTTAATCATGATTCGATCTTTTCGGTGTAGCGAAACAGAGAAGAATTTTCGTCGGGATTTTTCTCGTAAATTCCCTGGCGATATTCAAGAACGGGCTTTCATGAAACTGAACGCCATTGATGCGGCCATTGAGATTCAGGATTTACGGTTTCCGCCCTCAAATCGGCTGGATGTTTTAAAAGGGAATCGTAAAGGACAATGGAGTATCCGCATTAACAATCAATGGCGAATCTGTTTT
>JAPLJS010000035.1 GCA_026388545.1 Deltaproteobacteria bacterium | reverse complement strand
CCGGAGAGGTCGCTGTCTACCATCGATAAATTCAGCCAGCACGCCAAGCGCTATCTGGTCATTAAAACCCTGATCAGCGCTCTCGTTGGGGTTGTGATCTGGCTCTGGCTCTTAATCCTCGGGGTCGATTATCCGGTGCTCTGGGGAACGCTCTCGTCCAGTTAGGGGTGGGGTCTGCCCTTCTAACAGTTCTTGGCTTTGTGGTCGTGCATATTGTTGTGGGTAATATCATAGAACCGAAACTGATGGGCAAAGGCCTGAGCCTGTCGACGCTGGTTGTCTTCCTTTCATTGGTCTTCTGGGGATGGGTTCTGGGACCGATCGGTATGATCCTCTCGGTGCCCATGACCAGCCTTGTCAAGATCGCGCTGGAAAGTTATGAAGAGACACGAGGGCTCGCCTTCATGCTGGGATCCGGTACCGAAATTGATTGTATGGGCTTGAAACCTCGGAAGAGATAAGGCGCGAAGAAAAGAAGGATCTAGATAAGGCGCGAAGAAAAGAAGGATCTATGAACATCAAACCCCTCGGTGTTCCATTCTTCAAGAGTGAATCAGCAGGTAGCTGAAAAACCCATCTTTGCAGGCTGCTCAAAAATGCTCAGATGCAACGAAGCAGATGGGTATTTTTCAGCAGCCTTTTAGAGATCCCTCAATATGTTGAGGTTCCACCAAATATTGAGGCCAAACGAATCATTTCATACTTTTCTGCTGTTCTCTCCTATTAATCTAACCTCCTGTCATTAAAGGATGAATCCAAACTTCTGATTTTCCTTCGGCTATTGGCAGGCCATTTGCTATTACATTTTTATGATCCTTGTAATCACACGAATGAAGGTCCTTTTTGAGAAGCGCATGGTACAAACGGAACTTTTCTATGTTTATTTTCCTGCCAGAAAGCAATGTCTTATCAAATTTATTATCATGATTTTCGAAGTCATAAATAGGGATATTCCCGATTGTGAATCACGGCACAATTCTGTATTGGTGGCTAACTGTGACTGCAGATTATAGGTAATCATGGGTAGCCCTTGGAGAGCGGAAGGGAAGCATAGTGTAAAATCAGCTTAAAACATTCTACAGGAGATAAATCATGTTAAGAAATTTCTTAAGAAAGTTTTCATTTTTGATGGTGAGTTTATTGCTTGTCAGTTGTGCTTCTCAAAAATCCATAACCCCATTTAACGCCGCAGACGTCAATCAAGAATTGAATTCAGGCCAGCCTACCCAGAAGGTCGATAATCTTATAGCTGAAAAACCGATAGCTGTTCCCCCATCTCAACCTGTTGAAGTTGAAATGGAGGTGAAGCCTGTAAAAGAAACCGGCTCAGCAATAGATCAGACACCAGTTTCTAAAGCGGAACCTGTGCCAGAAAAGGTTTCCATTACCCTGAATGTACAATTTGATACCGGCAAAGCAAACATCAAACCAAAGTATCACAATGACATTAAGAGAATTGCCGACTTTATGAGCAAATATCCCTCAACGTCGGCGGTCATCGAAGGACATACAGACAATGTCGGCAAAGAGGTGGTCAATGTTAAACTATCCTGGCGACGTGCCGATAATATAAAAGCATATCTTGCTGAGAAGTTTGGTATCGACAGCTCACGCATTAAGGTGATTGGCTATGATTACCAAAAACCCATCGCAAGCAACAAAACGGCGGAAGGAAGACAAAAGAACCGTAGAGGCGAAACCCACATTGAAACTAATGTAATCCCGGATAGTTTATACTCTTTTTTTGAAGATTCAGATCTTCCTAAAGGCGGATTTTCTATAGTAAATCAAGAAACAATTGATGCAAAGATTAAATCTTTTAAGGAAAAACAGGGAGTCGCATCCTATTCTTCAAAAATAGTTAAAGGGACTACGCTGGAACTTTATGTAATGTGGGGGGGGATCTTTTCTCACTGCGCCATTCGTATCGAAACAGATCCACATTCATTTTATCAGCTTGAGTTACAAACTTTGCCTGATTTAAAAAAAGCAGGCCTGAAAGATTTTCATAAAATTGGGGCGGCAATAAATTTATTAGGTGTGACCAAAGATCAATTTGATGTTGTGGAATTTACCGACAAAAATGAACGAAAAAAATTGGATAATTCAGAACCCCATTATGCAACAATGCCAATTTGCATTGACAAAAAATCCACTAAGAAAACAACCCAATGGTATAAGGATTGCCTGAGGCGCTATGCTAGAAGTTACAATCCTGAAAATGCACTAAAAGCCGGGAAACCAACAAAAGTATTCGACTATAATCCGCCCAGCCACAATTGCTGTAACTTTGGAGAAGATGCTTTAGAAGCTTGTGGATTAGCACATTGTTTTGATTTGGGAAAAAGCACTGGCCTTAATCGCAAAACTGGCCCGCTGGAAGAATAACTACTGTGCTGATGCTATTATTAAAAGAATCATGATTTAGTTTTCGGATAGGTATGCAACCAGGACTTACGTCGGAGTTTATGACGGAAATTAGTGCTATCGTCATCAATAAGCCTCCGCAGATATCAGATATGGCGTTCAATGGCGTCAATGTAAAGGTTTTGATCAACCATGAATCTCTTTTTGAAATGGTAAAGTGCGTACATATATGTATTTACGTATGATTCAGAAAACCGCTTTTTCATGAATTCATAAAAATCTACAGACGGAGGAGGCGCTCAAAAGTTCTGAAAAGCGATACCGCATTAGACTGTCCACCTCCCCACAACATATCCCTCAATATGTTGAGGTTCCACCAAATATTGAGGCTAAACGAATCATTTCATAGTTTTCTGCTGTTCTCTCCTATTAATCTAACCCCCTGTTATTAAAGAATGAATCAAAACTTTTGATTTTCCTTCGGCTATTGGCAGGCCATTTGCTATTACTATTTTTATGATCCTTGTAATCATACGAATGAATGTCCTTTCTGAGAAGCGCATGGAGTTGTCACAGACGATTGATTCACTCTCCGGTTCCATAAGGATGGAGAAGGGATGCCAGCGCTGCGACTTCTGCCAGAGTATTGAGGGTGAAAATCGACTCTTTCTTCTTGAAGAATGGGATACCCAGGAAAACCTTATGACCCATCTGAAGTCGGAGCATTTTAGGGTGCTACGGGGGGCGATGAACCTTCTCAGAGAGCCCTATGAAATGATGTTCCACACCGTTTTCCACCCGGCGGGGATGGAGGAGATTTAAAAGAATAATCTGATCGTGAAATAGGCGAAGGAGGAATACCATGAAATCAAGTACGAAGGACCAGGCGGAAGGCACGTTTCATCAAATGAAGGGTAAGATCAAGGAGATCGCCGGGGAACTAAGCGATAATCCAGAGTTGGAAGCTGAAGGTACCGGTGAAAAGATAGCCGGCAAAGTTCAGGAAAAGATCGGTCAGGTCAAGAAGGTTTTGGGGAAGTAGTGAGAGCGGCGTATCAACCAGGACTCAGAAAGGCATGAGGTCTTCGGAGTAAAAGAGTTAAAACAACAACAGTAACAACAATAAAAGGAGAACGTACAAATGAAAACAATGTTTAGACTAGTAGTAATGATGGTGGCAGCGGTGGCTCTGCTGGCGCTCAGCGTGCCTGTGCACGCGTCCCAGATGGATGATCGCATCGTATCATCAGCCCAAAAGTCGTATGTGTTCAAGACCTACCTCCAGGGTGATGATATCAAAATCGAGTCCA
>JAPLJS010000034.1 GCA_026388545.1 Deltaproteobacteria bacterium | reverse complement strand
CAATGCCGGTAAAGCGCATAAGGTAGCATTGACCGCTTGTATGCGCAAGCTGCTCACAATCTTGAACGCTATGGTTAAAAATAATTCTCATTGGTCACCGGTTTGTCCGGCAAACTCTTGACAATCAAGACAGTTGCTACGATGGTCTGGGATATCAATAGGTTTGGATAATTGTTGATTCTAGGCTGGTACTTAAACTACTTGATTTTTACATAGTTTACATATATAGTTGCGCCAGCTTCCACAGAAAAACGCTTACGACTCGATATCAGGGATAAGCTGCACAGAACCTTCGAATAATAGGAGGCCCAGAAGTAAGATGGACGCTCCGGAAAAAAGGACGATTCTCCTTGTCGAAGACGAGATATCCTTCAGAACCATATACCAAGATATGCTCGACAGCGGCGGCTTTCAAGTTTTAGCAGCCGCAGATGGCGAGGCCGGATTGCAGATGGCTCTATCGCAAAAACCGGACCTGGTACTGCTTGACTTGAACTTACCCAAGCTTCACGGATTCGAAGTGCTAAAGAGTATCAGGGAGAACAAAACAACAAACGGCATGCCTGTTATCATATTGACCGTACAGGGGTCAGATAAAGATATCAAAAAGGGATCCGAACTTGGCGCGACAGACTACCTGATAAAAGGGATGTGCACGCCTATGGAAACTTTCAAAAGGATAAATGCAGCGCTTTCGGCAGCGAAACCGAAAATAACAAAATATAAAATTGAAGTAAAAGAAAGGCTCCTCGACGGAATAGCATTAGAGCAAGAGGTCGGCTTGGGCTTATACTATAACTGTCCCAGTTGCAGAATGGAAGTATATCTGGAACTGACCCCCGATGCAGTAAAAGAGGACAAGCATTTTTTCTCAGCCCGCTTTGTTTGCCCCCATTGCCAAAAACAGTTCTAAGTACTTAGTTTACAAAAAGTTTATAAATAATATATAATTACTGAAAATTATAAAGTATAATCTATCTGATATATTTTTTGAACTGTAATCCGTATCCTTATTATGGCTTGACTTATGTTTAAGTAAGTAGTAGAAGTGTAGCAAAATATACAAATATCATTAGGTCGGCCCCACACCTCTCGAGGTTCAGTGAATGGATAAAGACAAAACAAAAAAGAAACCCCTCAAGAAGCTGGCTGATGCAGCTAAGAACGTCTCTAACCATAAAGTAGAGATTGTTAAACGCAACGGAGATGACAAAAAGCCAAATGTCAGCCAGGCGGAGTTAGAAAAGAAACTTGATCAATTCCTTGCATTGCAAAGAGCGTGTACAACCATTCACGGCACAATGGCTTTAAGAGACATACTGACAAAAGTTGCCGAAGTTACTGTTAACATCCTAGGATACGATCACTCCTTTGTAATAGCATTCGATGAAGATAAAAATATCCCGCCAGAAACGGCCTTCTTCAGTAAATCAGGGCTGGAACTGGCAAAAGATGTGGAAACATCCGTGAAACAAACACTGAAAGCTGCCGGCACACAGGAAAAGGCAGAGGCATTGGACGTTAAATCAACGAGTATAACAGACAGCCAAGATGTTGAAGGTGAGTCCTCGTCTTCCTCTGAATATAATGCCGTACAGGAGATGCTCGGCTCTAAAAGTATGATCTCTATGCCCCTCACAGCAAGAGACCGCCTTTTAGGCAATGTACTGGCTTTCACCAGTCGCAAGGAGATTCTCGAAACAGAGGAGCAGCCCCTGTGGATTCTAGCCAATCAGACTGCGATCGCAATAGATAAAGTCCGTCTCTATGATGAGGCCTTAGTTAATACACAAAAGCTGCGCGAGTCCCGTGAGATGTCACGGATAACCCTGGAAAACGCTGTTACGGGCGTGAGCATTGTACAGGGCGGCAAGTTCCAATATGCGAACCCTATTTTTGAAGAAATGCTGGGGTATTCCAGTCAAGAGCTGATAGGCAAACCTACCGCTGATTATATACATCCGGATGACAGGGAACGGGTCGTTCAAGAAGCTATCGCCAGCCTTAAGGGAAACTTGAAGTCCCTCCACGAATTCAGGCTCATTAAAAGGGACGGGGGTATCGTCTGGGTTCTGGAGAAAGTAGTTTCCATTAAATTTAAAGCGAAGCGGGCAGCTCTAGCAATCGCCCTGGATGTCACCGAGCTCAAACGCGTGGAGCAGGCGCTGCGGGGATCGGAAGAAAAATTAAAAATAGTCTTTGACTCTATAAAGGATGGTATCGTTGTCACCGATTCAAAGATTAATATGCTACAAGTCAACGAAGCGGCAAGACGCATGTCCGGATATGCTACCAAGGAAGATATGATAGGACGGAATGCGCTTGATTTCATTACTATCGAAGATATGGAAAAAGCCCTGAAACCATTGAATGAAGCGACTAAAGGGAAAGGGCGCCCCATCGACTGGGGCGACTTTAAATTGCGCAGCAAACTTGGGGAGGAATTCGAATCAGAGATTGGTGTAAGCACCCTGCACGATGCAGACGGGAACATCACCGGCTTTGTCACAATAATACACGACATCACAGAGCGTAAACGCATGATGAGCCAACTCAGGGAATCAGAAGCAAAACTGCGATTTATGTTCGAATCTATCGGAGAGGGGATCGTTGTTACCGACCTCAGTGGAAAAGTTATTGATGAGAACCAGGCCGGATTGCAGATGTTCGGATACAACAGCAAAGAGGAGGTCATCGGCCTGGACGGTTTGTCAGTCATCACAGAGAAAGACCGCGAAGGGGCAACATTATCCTTAATGAAACAGCTGGAACAAAACGAGGCCAGTCCAAAGGAATTTACACTGACAACAAAGAATGGAGAAGAGTTCGATGGAGAAATCAGCACCACAATAGTGCGCGACAGTGCCGGGAATCCGTCTGGACTTATAAGCATAATACGAGATATAACAGCCCGGAAAAAAATGGA
>JAPLJS010000033.1 GCA_026388545.1 Deltaproteobacteria bacterium | reverse complement strand
AACAAGTATACCATGGAGGAACCCCCTGTAACTGACCTCCTCAGAGTGGACATGAAGGTTGGCGAAGAAAAAGCCGTGGAACTGAAGGAATGGCGAGCCAAGCGTGATAATGCCGTCTGGAAGAAAGCCCTGGATAAACTGCGTGAAGTATCAAAGACAGATACGAACGTAATGCCGACTGTTATTGAGGTGGTGAAGGCCGGGGCTACCGTCGGCGAAGTGTGTGACGTGTGGCGCGATGTATTCGGGCAGTATCGACCCAAGGAATTTATTTCATGATGTGTGGAGGTGACTTACAATGGCAGAAAAGAAGATAAAAATTATCGTTGCAAAACCCGGGTTGGATGGCCATGATCGTGGGGCCAAGCTCCTGTCCCGTATCTTTGCTGAGGCCGGTATGGAAGTCGTCTACACCGGATTACGGCAGACACCGGAAATGATTGTCGAAGCGGCGCTTCAGGAGGATGCTGATGTCGTTGGTTTGAGCAGTCTTTCGGGAGTCCATAACTACTTCTTTCCCAAGGTGGTCGATCTGCTGAAGGCAAAGAAGCTTGGCAATGTCCTGGTAGTAGGCGGTGGGATCATTCCCTTGGAAGACATCCCCGAATTGAAGAAGGCGGGAATTGCCGAAATCTTCGGACCGGGAACATCGACGGAAGTTATTGTTGATTTTATTAAATCAAACGTAAAGGCCAAGTAATAAGATACCCAGTTTTATTGTGGCGGATTAGTTGTTGAAAAGAGCAGGGGAGGTTGCTGATTACCTTCCCTGCTCTTCAAACTGATAACCGGGCATCCGTTTGGTTGCTTTTTATCAATCTGATTACTTGATCATCTGAAAAACTGAGCGAAAAGCCATGATTATGGATTATGTAGCAGAAATCCTCCAGGGAACGCCGCTGGCGATTTCCCGTTTAATTACCTGGCTCGAAAACGAGGATGTCCGGGCCCGTCCCATTATGGAAGAGATTTACCCCCACACCGGAAACGCCTATATTTTGGGTCTTACAGGATCTCCCGGTACCGGGAAAAGCACCCTCACGGACGGAGTGACCTGGCAGCTTCGCCAAAGGGATCTTACTGTGGGCATTGTCGCCGTCGACCCATCAAGCCCTTTCACGGGAGGAGCTTTGCTTGGGGACCGTATCCGCATGGCCCGTCATAGCGAGGATAAGGGTGTTTTCATACGCAGCATGGCTACCCGAGGCGCTCTCGGCGGTTTGGCTCAATTTACACAGGGAGCGACAAAGGTATTGGATGCTTCTGGGAAGGATTTTGTCATCATTGAGACCGTCGGCGTGGGGCAGGACGAAGTAGACGTCATGCGCGTTGCCGATACCACATGTGTCGTGCTGGTGCCGGGCATGGGGGATGTCATTCAAAGTATGAAAGCCGGTATTATGGAAATAGCGGACATTTATGTCGTTAATAAATCTGACCGGCCGGGAGCCGACCAGCTCTATTCCGAGGTTATGTACCGGGTTGACCAGGACGTGCATATGAAGGGCCGGAAGTGGGTGCCGCCGATAATTAAAACAATAGCCGTGGAGGGAAAAGGCGAAGATGAGCTCCTGGATGCCATTATGTTGCACCGGAAATATCTGGAAGAATCCGGTGAATTAATCGAAAAACGTCGAGACCGCACTCGCCAGGAAACACTTCAGATGATTCACTACGAGCTTTTCCGTTTTATTAAGGAACGTCTTTCCAAAAATGACCAGATCGAAAAGATGGTAGAAGAAATTATGAACCACAAGTCAAGCCCGTACAACGTCGTTGAACAGGTCGTCAATAAGTGGCTCTCCTCATCAAAGTAGGCTCTTCCTTCTTTTGTACCGGGAACTTTCAATAATACTACCACGCCGGGTAGTCCCACCCCTTGGTCGGGGAACTTCAATCAACTGTTTTCAAAAAATTGTTTGGGATGGGGATAAATATCACAGGATGCTGATAACCGGCTGTGGCTTTGGGTTAAGGGTATCCTCATTGGCAAAATCATGAAGAGACAGATCTGTCACCTGGCTGCCGAAATGAGAAAATTTTTCCTTTACCATATCTATAAACATTTCGACCGTAATCGAAAAACACAAGCGGTCGGAAAAATCGTACGATTGGGTATGCTGGGAAACATCAACGATTATGTCCTTCAGTAGTTGCCTCGAAACTGCATCCCTGTTATGATCCAGAATAAGTCCACTCATGCTGAGGGCCATTACTTTTACGTGATAATTGATCACTGCCCCTCTTTCCTCCCTGAAATCCGGATGATCACGAAGATATAATGTATCTTCCAGCAAATTGATATTAGGGGGAATATCGTCGAGAGATTTCCTTTCAAACCACTGATCTAACACCGGCAGAAGTGGGGCATATACCGCTCTCCCATACCCCCCAAAGCCGGAAATATCAAAGCCTGTATAATAATGCCGGTATTTCAGGTATCTTTCCTGCAGTTTATTCCGGCTGCCATTTTCACAGCCTGCCGCTACGAGTGTTGGTTCGATGATGTCACCTGTAAACTATTGGACATTAACGCGTATTTTATCACGCTACAAAAAGACTGAATTAACTCAGCTAATTACAAGTTGCCGCCTTTCAGTATATACTTCTCGCTCTTTTCGCGGGCATATTGCGCAACTATACAATAGTTAGTTGTAAACTTTTTGATAAGGGAATTTCTGCCGATGCTGAAACGGCCTCTTTGTGAGGACCTCAATCAGATGTTTATCAGATAAATTTCCCCAAAAGAGAGCGGTGCATGAAAAAACACCGCTCTCTTACGTTATTGTATGGTTTCGTTTACTCTAAAACTATCCGAGGTAAAAACCGGTCGGGTCAAGGGCTCTGAGGACCTTAAGTTCTTCCTCGGTCGGCACAGTGGTTTCTACCACGTTGGGCGACACCTTGAGATCCCATGCGCAATTGGCCCTGATCTTCTCCACGGACTGGCCGGGGAAGAACTCTGTCAGGTACATCTCCTTGGTGTCTTCATCGAACCTGTAAACGCCCATGGTGCTGACCACACAGTCAGGTCCCCCACCGATCATGCCGAGTGCCTCGCGTTCTCCCGGGCCGCCCAGGAAGCCGGGAGTGGTAATGTATTCACATTTTTCGACGAACTTCTTGGCATCCTGGGGCATAATGGCAAGAACCCTTTTCCCCGAAGTCGCCATGTCGTTTGCGCCGCCGCTTCCGGCAAAGTAGGTAAAGCTTTCCTTTTTGGACCAGTCCCCTGCTCCCGTCGAGTTGATGTTGCCGAACTTGTCGATCTGGGCGCCGCCGATGAAGGCAACGTCGACCTCGCCACGCTGCAAAGCGGCCATGGTGGCCAGCATGCCGAACGCCGAATCGGCCCCGAGGAAAGCAGCAGGGTCATCCACGGTGATCGCAAGGGCCTGAGGAGCTGTCGCCCGGATGGCGCCGCCCTCGGTTAACATAATCATGCTTGGGGCGTGGGTGGCAAAGGCATATGCGGCCACCATAATTGGCAGTCCCACTCCCACGAAGACAACCTCTCCGTCTGCAATTTCTCTGGCACAGCGGATTGTCATAAGTTCTGTCAGTTTATAATTAGCCATAATTACTTTCCCCCTTTCTTCGCGGCGAGCGCTGCTTCAAAAGCCGTCAGCCGGTCATCCGTGTACATGGGCACACCTTTCCAGCATACCGGATCATGGTAACCGTAATCGACGTCTATTTTCGGTTTGAAGCCGAGAACGGGTTTCAGCAGGTCCAGGCCTTTCTGGCCGAATTTCGATTTATATTTCTCGATGTACGCTTCTTGGTCTTTGCAACCATAGACCCATTCATCGAGGAAGTGAGGCAGGAGTTCTTCGTGCCGCTCATATTTGCCCTGATACTGGCTGAAGCGGATATCCAGGCCGTAGTAGCCGCGGCAGGCCGATGGATGAGCGCCATACGGGCAGTGGACAACGGCCAGGGTCTTGAAGTAGGGAACAATCGTGCGGTCCGGATCGCTTCTGGTTACCTCCGGCTCCACAATCTCCTCGGCAGTAACGATGACGCCCCGCGTTGTTCCGTTGGCGCCGAACTCGTCGGTGACGCCGCGTGTTCCATAGGATATCACATTGCCGAGACGATCGGCTTTCTGGGCGTGGATGATTGCCACATCGGCCCGCCACGCGCGCACAACCGTTGTCTTCTTGCCGGTGAAAGGATCTTCTATTATTCTGAGGTCCGTCAAGTTGTGTTTCATCATATCCGTGCCGATATTCCCCCGGATGGGCATGAAGGGAATGCCCATGAAACCTGCCATCATCGCGGTGGTGGCGCCGAAGTTAGAAATGTCATACCTCTTGAGGTGACCTTTGTTGAATGCCCGGCGAATGGCATAGGGGGCCTTCACGTACCAGTTCATGATCCAGGCAGTGTGAATTTCCGTCACACAGCCGGCTCCCACCATGAGATCCAGACCGCCCACGTCCGTTGATGATTCGATCGTGGTGAGGTGCCTTTTCTTCTGTCTGATGATTTCGTGAGTCAGGGCCATGGGGACGTGAATCTGGAATCCCCCATAGTAAACCGTATCTCCATCATGGATGAACTTTGCTACCGCATCCTTGAGCGTCATCCTTTTGTCGATATCTGCCATGTAATCCTCCTTTTTCTTGTTAATAAAGATGAAGTTAGTAATGCCAACACTTTCTGGAAAAGTAGCTCACACCTCCTTCCTAGGGTTCAACAAACCCCCGTACAATACGTGCCTCATAACATTGGCGGCATAGATAATAAACGCGGATATTTCCGCAACCAGTGCCATAGAGCTGTAAAAGAAAAGTGCATTCAGGACAACTTTGCAGCATACATCTGCTCTCACAAAACCTGAAGCTCTCCTCAGGTCGGCCACATTCATCGCAATCACGGGGAAAGATGGACATGGCTTCTCATTCCGCGGTGAGCTTTTCGTTATCTCTTAAAGCAACCAATGGTATTGCAATAAGGTCAATCGGTTAGTAAAAAAAACAGATTAATGTCGAGAAAGAGAACTTCTCGCGTGCCAGGTTCTTCCAAGTCTTCGAAAGACCACTCTATCCTTAATATAGCAGCGGCTATACCTACCAAAAATTGATTCATTGTGTCAACTATTTTTTTATTTTTTCTGAACCCGACAAAATAATTTTTAAGTCGAGGAGAGAGGTTTCTCCTGATACTCTAAGATATTTTATTCTCTACCCGCTTTCTCTTTCGTCATTCCCTCATAGATTCCCTGAACGGTTTGGTCGGTCAACATCTTGATAAATCCCTTTCACGATCATCAGCACCACAAATCACATTTTGTGATCATAATTTCATTGACACACAAGACCATCCTTCGTATACTTCTTTCCCACAAAAGCAAATCCGTTGTGCGCCAGGAAAAGCATGGGAAATCCCGTTGGTTACAAAGCCAGCCTGACATAGTTAGCTGACCGTTTTTTCGAGGAACATATGGAAGAGACTGAACAGGGAAAGCGAGCAAATGAACCGGGTCAACGAGAACCCGTCGGTGGGGTCTGTTTGGACGATCTGGCCTACCTGAGTGACTACCTGGGGGACTCGCAACTTGTAATAGAAGATGACGCTCTTCTTGAGTGGGCGCACAGCAGCCGGATTTCTCCCCGGGATGCTCAGATCGAGGCGCTCCAACGCAGAATCATTCCCCTGCGCTATGCAAAAAACTTCAATGCCCTGACTCTTGCCGAACAAAGGCACATCTGTGAAAGCCGGGTGCTTGTCTGCGGCTGCGGAGGACTTGGCGGGGTTATCATCAACCTCCTGGCTCGTGCTGGAGTGGGCACTCTGCGTTTGGTAGATGGAGCCGTTTTTGTCCCCTCCAATCTCAATTGCCATTGGTTTTGCGACACGCAGGAGCTCTCACGCCCCAAAGCGGAGGTGGCCGGAGCGCGCGTGCGGGCTATTAACCCTCTGACAGAGGTTGAGGTGTTTTCCACTGTCATGGACGAGGACAATGTCGGAGCTTTGATTGGAGGGATGGGTTTGGTTATTGATGCAACGGATAACCTCCCGGGAAGTCTTCTTCTGGCGGAAGCCGCAAAGCACATGAGGGTACCCTTCATTCATACCGCCGCGGCAGGATGGTGGGGGCAAGTCAGCACATTCCTTCCGGAATCCTTCCTGAATCTGCACGACATTTATGGGCCCCGGGAAGAAGGGAATTCAGCAGAGGATATGACGGGCGTGCTCAGCCCGGCTCCTGCCGCTATCGCGAGCCTTGCGTCGTTTGAAGCAATCCGCCTCCTTTCGGGCCGTAATTCCGCATACACTGATCAGCTTCTTTACCTTGATGGAGAGAGTGGGCGAATGGATGTCATTCCTCTCGGATAGGGCGCAATTGGGGACAACTGTTTCCTAAAAAATAAAAAGTTTAACATGAATCCCCCATCATATCATTTATAATCTCCTATAAAATATTTTGTTACTTAAACGTTTTTGTGCTATAAAGACTTAGTTATATTAAGCCAAGAGATTATCAAAACATCAGGAGATCATTTATGAGAAAAGATAGCCTTGTTTGTTTTCGCCTGAGCAAAAATTTACGAGAATCCCTGGACAAGGTAGCTCACGAAGAAAGACGGTCTTTATCATCGACGATTGAAATTATACTGACTAATTACATGAAAGAAAGAAAAGTATTGAAAGGTATCAAGAAAGAGAAGCGCCAGTACCCCAGAAAAGCTGTTTCTGTTCCGGCGTTTATTAACCAATACGGTATAGGAGAAAAAAAGTTACATACGGGAGCAATAACGGATATTTCCCTTAATGGTGTCCGCGTTTCAATTCCCCGGGATGTTCCCTGTGAGATATCAGTCGATACGGATAAATCCACATTTGAGATCATTTTCACTTTGCCGAATGAGAACAGGCCGATACACTTAACGTGTGAGCCTCGCAGATTGATCGATTCCGAAGAAGTTATCCAAGTTGGAGCATCCTTTGTTGATGCAGATTTTCATAGCTATAAAGCACTCCAGACCTACCTGATGTGACATGCTCATCTCTTAAGTCATCTCTTTTAAACTTCTGAAGCACAGTACTTTTTACCTGTCTTTAAACTAACATTTATAGGGCGTATTTCATGAAGCGAAAAAAGTCAGTAAACGAGACTGAGAATGTCGTCGATTTCAAGGTAATAATGGATCAGAAAAAAATGAATGATATCTGCAGCCTGGATTATGACGAATTTAAGTCTGCGGTTACCCAATTACTCTTGAGTATAGTTGAGGCTATGGGGGAAAATAACAAAGAAATAGATAAATCTTTTCAAAGACTGATAGAACACCTCAATATCGTCAGTGAGGAACTGAAATTTATTAAACAGGTGCTTTATATGGAAAGGATATTAAACGGAGAACACAGAGACGGTCCTATGACCATGGATCAAAAGGAATCAATGGCAAAATCATTTGGGATTGATTTTGATAAATTTGTGAAGCAGTTTTCAGACAAAGAGAGAAGTAAAAAAGAGTAAAAATACCCTATAACAAATCCCGCCAACGCAGGTGAAGCGTAACCTCATTCGGGCAAGATGCCCGACCGTTTAAATCGTAGGATATACGTCCCGCTTGAAAAATTTCCGGGGGGTAAAAGGGGAGACACCGTTTTTTGCCCGATTTGAGTAATTTCCGAAACAATGCTAACGAATGCCGGTAACTGCTGTAACAGATTTTTCCGGGATAAGCATGCAGCTATCTGTAATCCGGATACCAATTCTGTCAAGCTGGAGAAGCCGGTATATCGTATTTTGGGTTTCCAGTAATAAATCACCGTAGCCTGCGGAATAGCGTTTCTTGAGCAATTGCCTGTTTTCCCTTAACAATGTTCGGTTGAAATAGCCCATAATCCAGTCCAGAGAGGCGTCAACCGTTTCACTTGCCGTCGCATCAAACACAATACCGCGGGTTACATTCCTGCCGGCAGCATCTTCCTCGATGGCCTTCATGATGTCGTTGCCGGCGGTTGCTCCCATCAGGACTATTTCACGGCAATTACGAAGAAGCGCGGCCAGTTGATTACTTTCAAATGTTACATCCTCGGCAAGGATAATCCTGGCGCCTTTTATTTCCTGAACAGGCATGCGTAACCCCGCGCCTTTTAAGTGAATCAGGGATAAGGCATCCTGAATAAAGCGCTCTATCTCTTCTTTTTGAGAGGAGGATATCTCTGTAACGCCTTTAATGAATCCCAGACGTCTGTATATCTCTTTGTGGGGTAAGGGTATTAATATGGATTCGAAAAAAATGACAGGTGTCATACCCTTTTCTTTGCGAGGTGTTTCATCAAACCGCCGTCTTTGATGAGTTCTTGCATAAACGGTGGAATGAGATGAATGTGAAGTGACTCTGCAGTGCTGTCTGAAATCCGGATGCTTCCGTTATCACCGTCCACTTCTATTTTCTGGCCATCTGAAACCCTATCCCATAAATCTCCTGATTCAAAAATAGGCAGACCGATATTGAACGCATTCCGGTAAAATATCCGGGCAAAACTCTTTGCGATGACACAGGATACTCCTGCGGCTTTGATGGCAATCGGTGCGTGCTCTCTCGATGAGCCGCAGCCGAAATTCTCACCTGCCACGATGATATCGCCAACACTGAGTTTCTTTACAAATGCAGGGTCAGCGTCTTCCATACAGTGGGCGGCAAGAGACTCGGGGTCAGATGTTGTTAAATAGCGGGCCGGTATGATTGCATCGGTATCGATATTATCTCCAAATTTCCATACTTTTCCTCTGAATATCATTACCATTCACCTTCCTGAGAGAAAATATCCCTGACCCCTGATCCCTAGCCCCTGTTCCCTCACAATTCCTCCGGACCGGCAATCCGTCCCAATACCGCCGATGCCGCGGCAACAGCCGGGCTGGCAATGTATACCTCACTTCCGGTATGTCCCATACGCCCGACAAAATTCCTGTTCGTTGTGGAAACAGCCCTCTCGCCATCTGCCAGGACTCCCATGTGACCGCCCAGACAGGCGCCGCAGGTCGGCGGGCTGACCACCGCATTTGCATCGATGAATATCTCCATAAGACCTTCTTTCAGAGCCATTCTGTATATTTCCTGTGTGGCGGGTACAATAATCAAACGGATATAGGGCGCTGCCTTTCTCTTTTTGAGAATGCCGGCCGCTACCCGGAGGTCTTCGATCCGGCCGTTCGTGCATGATCCGATAATAACCTGATCAATTGTAACATCACCTGCCTTGCTGATTCCTCTTACGTTCGAAGGCAGATGTGGAAATGCCACCTGTAGTTCTATTTTACCGACATCGATGTCGATGACAGAATCATACACGGCATCGGAGTCGGAGGTATAAAATGTGTAAGGCCGCTTCGCTCTTTCGTGAACATAAACCTTTGTTATATCATCGGGGATGAAGATACCGTTCTTCGCGCCCGCCTCGATCACCATGTTCGCGATGGTCAATCTATCCGCCATGCCGAGTTGCCCGACAGTTTCACCGGTGAACTCCATTGCCTTGTACCGTGCCCCGTCGACACCTATCAAACCAATAATAGAGAGGATCAAATCTTTTCCGGAAACCCATTTTTGCATCTGCCCGTGAAAGACGATTTTTAATGTCTCAGGAACCCTGAACCAGACCTCGCCGGTCAACATTGCTGCCGCAAGATCCGTACTGCCGACGCCGGTGGCAAATGCTCCAAGTGCTCCGTACGTACAGGTATGGCTGTCGGCGCCGATGACCAGGTCTCCGGGCAGCACGATACCCTGTTCGGGGAGGAGGGCATGTTCTATACCCGCTTTGCCGACTTCATAGTAATGAGTAATTTCCTGCTCCCGTGCAAATTCTCTGACGAATTTACATTGCTGGGCTGAGTCGATGTCTTTATTGGGTGTAAAATGATCAGGGACAAGCACCACCTTGTTCCGGTCAAATACTTTGACACCGCCTGCCTTTCTGAATTCTGCTATAGCGATAGGAGCCGTTATATCGTTCCCGAGGGCGATATCCACTTTTGCGTTTATCAGCATCCCGGGATGTACTTCTTTGAGATCTGTGTGGTGACACAGTATCTTTTCTGTGATGGTCATTCCCACGTCGTCGATTCTCCACCTTTTGCTGTGTGTATTTCCTTACACCATTATCCTTCTTTATACAACTTTAACCTTTTTCACGTCCTTCCTAAGAAATTCAAGACGGTTTAACGCGTTGATGTATGCCTTTGCCGAAGCGACAATCACATCCGGATCGGCGCCGCGTCCCGACACGGAGCGCCCGTTATACTTGAGTTGAACCATGACCTCTCCAAGGGCGTCAGTCCCGCCGGTAACGGCGGAAACGACGTACTTCAGCAAGTGATAGTTAGTATTGGTAATTTTCCTGATTGCCGCGAAGGTCGCATCCACAGGCCCGACACCGAAACCGGCGTCCTGGATGATCTTTCCGTCAACCTCCATCTGCATGGTCGCTGTCGGTATCGCCACGTTGCCGCTTATTACATTGAGATACACCAGTTTGTACCTCTCGGCGATTTTGTACACTTCTTCATATACAATAACCTCTAAATCTTCATCAAAAATCTCTTTTTTGACATCGGCAAGTTCCTTGAATCGCACAACAACCTTCTTCAGTTCTTCAGCAGTCATTTTATATCCCATTTTCTTGAGATGCTCAGAAACCGCGTGACGGCCTGAATGTTTCCCGAGAACCAGGTGGGTTCCGGAAATACCGACGGACTGGGGAGTCATAATCTCGTACGTGATCTTTTCCTTGATCAGCCCATCCTGATGGATGCCCGATTCGTGGGCAAAGGCATTAGCCCCGACGATTGCTTTATTGGGTTGAACAGGGATACCCGTAATGTGGGTTAAGAGTCTCGATGATTGGTAGATATATTCTGTTTTAATCCCGGTACGAAATCCAAAAAAGTCCTTCCGGGTTTCCAGGGCCATCACCACTTCTTCTATGGCGGCATTCCCGGCCCTTTCCCCTATCCCGTTGATGGTGCATTCCACCTGCCTTGCCCCGTGTTTAACGGCCGCCAGCGAATTCGCCACAGCAAGGCCAAGATCATTATGGCAGTGAACAGAGATGACGGACTTTTTTATATTTTTGACCTTTTTAAACAAATACGTAATCAGCTTCGCGAATTCATCAGGCACACTATACCCTACCGTGTCAGGGATATTAACGGTGGTGGCTCCCGTTGCGATCACCGCTTCGACAATATCGCAAAGGTAATCCCAGTCCGTACGGGTTGCGTCCATGGGTGAAAATTCGACATTCGGCGTAAAGACGCAGGAATGAGCCACAGCGGTACAGGCCTCTTTGAGAACCTGCGCCCGCGTTTTTTTAAGCTGGTACTTCAAATGGATATCGGATGTCGAAATAA
>JAPLJS010000032.1 GCA_026388545.1 Deltaproteobacteria bacterium | reverse complement strand
TTTTTCGGCGTTCTGTTTCTGACCCTTTTCCTTATCTTTCTTGCCGCCCTTGTCTCCCATTACGTCTCTCCTTTTCCTGTTGTCCAAAACATCTTCTCGCAGCGTGGTTTCTGTTGCAACCACAGTAGGCCCATCATTATTAATTGTAATCTTACATAATTCCCAAAACCCGTCAATCATTGCTTTCAGGAAGAACTCACGCAAGCTCAGTACTTGCTTATAGGGGGCAGGCGCCACTTTTTTTAATCACGTATCGGGGAAATTATGTTTTACTCAGGCGGAAAAGGCACACTCTCATCCTGTCCTTTATCTTCAAGCAATTCTCTGATCTTTTCTTCCGGTACGCCGGCTTCACGCAGGTCTGCGATGTCCGCGCCGCCTCTCTCGTACATCTTGCAAAGTATTAACTGCAGATACTTCCACCACCCTTCGCTGATCTTGGTCAGGGGGTCAGGTTTCCAATTTTTCCCCGGCCTAGCAATGATGGATGCAAGGAATGCAGACTCCACGGGTTTTAGCTCCCGGGGTGGTTTGTTGAAGTAAAAAGACGCGGCCGGCCCGATTCCATAGATACCGTCACCCCATTCGATGATATTAAGGTAGATCTCCATTATTCGCTCTTTCGACAGGTTCTGTTCCAGCGCCATGGTAATGAATGTTTCTTCAAATTTCCGGCTGAATGTTCTCTCCCGGGTCAGGAAAAGATTCTTTGCAACCTGCATGGAAATGGTGCTGGCGCCGCGCACAATACGTCCGGCTTCCAGATTTTCTGCAAAGGCATCCTTTATTGCCCTTTGACTGAATCCCTTATGGGAGAAAAATCCGCCATCTTCCGCGGTAATCACCGCACTGATCATAGATTGGGGGATATCCTCAAGCGGAACATATTGGGGATTATTCTCACCCACCAGAAAGGTTATCTTTTTTCCTTTGGGTGTGCGCACGGTATGACGGAAAGGCGACTTTAAGGTATTTACTTTTATTTTTGATCCCAGTGACAGGATCTTTACGGGTTCATATTTCCCCTCAAAACGGTATTCAAGGCTACGGGGTCTTTCCATATCAATGAAGAAATAAAACTTGCCTGCAACCCTGCCGTCGATCTTCAAATCCGGAAGATCGGGATGAAATGACTTGGGCAGGCTGTTTAACGCTTTGCCTATGGAAAATTCCGGAAAGGAAAAAACTATTTTAATTACAGGATTATTTCCATGAGATAACCAGCTGTTCACGAAAAGGGTTTCTCCTCCCAGGGAAATCTGTCCATTCCGGATAGAGATTCCGGAATCATTATTGCTCCCTGTCACATTAAATTCAAGAATGTTTGCTTTCGCCTCAAGGGGCGGAAGCAAAGATTTTCTCTGCCGCGAATGTTCAATAGTGCCGGAAACGGAAAAGGACATTTCCTTGCTTCTCTGCCCACGGGCATTTATATACACATCGTCTAAAGGAATGGTATCCCCCAGAAAGGATGAAAGAATTGCAAGCCGGAAGGAATCAGCCTTGAGAGTAAACTCTCCGGATTCTCTTTCGACGGACAGATGGAAACTCTCGTCATCACCCTTGACTTCAAGGGAACCGTCTCCCTTTCTGCGGTCTATTCTTGCTTTCATCTTTCTGTAGGAGTGGCTTGTCGTGCTTTTTTCCGTCCGGAATTTGACGGTGAGATTATTGACGTTCAGATTGATGGGTCCTTCTTCGGATTCTGTGCCTGACACAGGATGTGCGGACGATTTCCTAAGTTCGGGAAATTCCCACCCGCCTGATTTTTTGTGATACAGCGTCACTTCCAGATTCCGGGTGTCAAGGCTCCCGATAAGATGCCGCCCCACTTTCCTGGTCATGAGATAGCGAAAAGGACTGATCCTGGCGGTAATACTGGAAGCAGTAAGCCACTCTCTACCATCGTCATCCGATACATGTACGTTGAGCGCCTTTACTCCGGTGGGGAAACTATAGGTTAGAGCCTCGATATCACAACGCAATCCTGAAGTATTTTGGATGTAATCGACGGCTGCGGGCAGTTGCTCATGGAGATGCCTGTCGGTTATCCGGACGAAGATAAAAAAGACTGCCAGGACAAGAACGATAGACAAAATATACCGTGGTTTAAAAAACCCACGTACAACAGACAGCGCCTTACCCGATTTTTCTTTAAGGATGTTCAGCATTAGTACGAAAATAACCTTTACAATATCACTCCCGCGGAGGCGGGAGTCCAGTGCTATGAACCCTGGATTCCCACTTTCGTAGGAATGACAAATCACCATGGTTCCCCGCCCCCGTGGGGACACGTTTCATGCCTACGTGGCGCCCCATGAGGCAGGACTGTTTACTACGATTATTCATCTTCGGCAATACAATATCTTAAGGCCGTAATACCCGAAAAGAGCCTGTGTTATAATGTCATTATGAGAGAAGGAGATATTACTTTAACATTGACTCAGAGCTCAAACCTGGTTAGGATGCGCATCATTTTTCTTATTCCTCTTCAATAGTGATGTACTCGCAAAAAAGTCAAAGATGATGTCACTCCCACCCCCGACAAGGGTATTTGAGGGTAGGATCCGGCGGGATTCCAGAATGAAGATCATCCGGATTGTCCGGTCAAGCCAGACAATGACAGATTAAAAGGAGATTAATAACCAGTGATTGAAAAATATAGTGAAAAAATTGCCTCGGAATTGAATGTGCGTGATGAGCAGGTAAAGGCGACGGCCCAGCTTCTCGATGATGATGCCACCGTACCCTTTATTGCCCGTTATCGTAAAGAAGTAACCGGTGGATTGGACGAGGTTGCCATTATCGCAATCCGTGATCAGCTTGAATATCTTCGTGCCCTGGACAAGAGGAGGGAGGCAATCCTGAAATCGCTTGACGATCAGGGCAAGCTCACCGATGAATTGAAGGAAAAGGTTCTCGGTGCAGAAACTCTCGCCGTGTTAGAGGATATTTATCTGCCGTATCGGCCCAAGCGCCGTACCCGCGGCACAATAGCCAAGGAAAAGGGTCTTGAGCCACTGGCCGAAAAAATCTTTGCACAAACCGATATGGATCTTGAGGCGGAGGCTGCTTCCTTTGTGGATCATGAAAAGGGTGTGGAAACTGTCGAAGAGGTTCTCGCAGGTGCGCGCGATATCATTGCCGAATGGATCAACGAAGATGCCGACCTCAGAGCGGAACTCCGCGAACTTTTTTTGAAAAAAGCCACAATCAAATCGAGGGTTGTTAAAGGTAAGGAAGAGGAGGGTATAAAGTACAAGGATTATTACGAATGGGAGGAGCCTGCCGCTAAGGCGCCGTCACATCGCATCCTGGCTATTCGCCGGGGCACGGAAGAAGACTATCTCACGTTCCACATCCTTCCTGATGAAGAAGAAGCGACAGCCCTTGTGGGGCGTCGTTTTGTGAAGAACGACAGCCCGGCGGCCGGGCAGGTGCTCCTCTCGGCACGGGACAGCTATAAGAGATTGCTTTCACTATCCATGGAGACCGAGATTCGCCTTCACTGTAAAAAACGGGCGGATGTAGAGGCCATCAAAGTATTTGCGGAAAACATGCGAGAACTCCTCCTTGCGTCACCTCTGGGGCAAAAGGCAGTTCTGGCCATCGATCCCGGCTACCGCACGGGTTGCAAGGTTGTGTGCCTCAATCCCCAGGGCAAACTTCTGCACAATGAGACGATCTTTCCCATTGAGTCGTTCCATCGCACGGAAGAATCGACCAAAATTGTGAAAAAGCTGGTTGAAACATACCGTATCGATGCCATCGCCGTGGGAAACGGAACGGGCGGCCGTGAAACGGAGGCCTTCTGCAAGAAAATCGATTTCGGCCGGCCCGTTGCGGTGATGATGGTAAACGAGAGCGGGGCGTCGGTGTATTCCGCGTCGGATGTGGCGCGGGAGGAATTTCCGAATTTCGATGTTACCGTCCGGGGCTCCGTTTCTATCGGGAGACGTCTCATGGATCCACTGGCAGAACTGGTGAAGATTGATCCGAAGTCCATCGGTGTCGGCCAGTATCAGCACGATGTGGATCAAAAGGCCCTGAAAACATCGCTCGACGATGTGGTCTCCAGTTGTGTCAATGCCGTGGGTGTCGAGATTAATACGGCAAGCAAAGAGCTGCTGAAATATGTGTCAGGTCTTTCCGAGAGGCTGGCCGGAAATGTGATACGATATCGTAATGAAAACGGCGCCTTTCAGTCGAGGAAAAACTTGATGAACGTTGCCGGCATGGGGCCGAAAACGTTCGAACAGGCGGCCGGTTTTTTGAGAATTTGCGGCGCCGAGAATCCCCTCGACGCCTCGGCAGTTCATCCGGAAAGCTACCCTGTTGTAGAGGCCATGGCTCACGATCGGGGATGTACGGTAGCCGATCTCATGAGTAATGCCGATCTGAGAGGTCAAATTAGTTTAATAAAGTATGTAACCAATATGGTAGGCATGCCGACGCTGACGGATATCATGGCAGAATTGGCAAAACCGGGACGGGACCCACGGGAGCAATTTGAATTGTTTGCCTTTACGGAAGGTGTCAACGAAATTGCCGATCTCGAAGTCGGTATGCAACTTCCCGGTGTTGTGACAAACGTCACGGCATTCGGGGCATTTGTGGACGTCGGCGTGCATCAGGACGGCTTGGTACACTTAAGTGAAATGGCCGATCGATTCGTCAAAAATCCGCACGATGTACTCAAGGTCAATCAAAAGGTTACGGTTACCGTCATCAATGTGGACGAGAAACGAAAACGCATTTCTCTGTCCATGAAAGCAAATCCGTTTGAACCGGGCCGTAAGGCTTCCGACAGTACATCAAAAGAGGAGAGGAAACACGTTGGCAAAGATCCAAAAACCGAGCGTCGAGAGAGGAAAGAAGAACCCTCAAATCCGTTTGCAAAAGCACTGAAGGGCTTAAAGATTCCCAGGCATTGACCAGAAGAATAACTTTCGATTTCAGGCGTAAAAGTTAAAACCTACGTTGACTGACAGGTACAGCCATAAATTTTCACTTTTTCTCAAAATGATGCTTTGCGAATCCCCACACATCAAAGGCCAACTTTACCATTGACTGGTGCGTCTTTGAGTTATACTTTGCCCCGGACTCCTGCAGACGCTCCCGCACGAAATTCTGTATTACTGCGTTCTGCCAACTATCATCCGGAGAACCTCTGAGTTCCGCCAAGTTTTTCAAAAGGTTTATATATTGCTCGCTCGGCATCTCTGTCCACCAACCTTTCTTAAGAATAAAACCATCCAGAAACAAAAAACCCTGCCTCGTTGTAAAAGACAGGGTTTCAATATTCAATGAGAGCCGCCCATATGGGGCTGCTCGGAGCTGCAAGCTGCTGCCATGGTGTCGATTACTTCTCTTTATTAAAGGAATACTCTTAAATAATATAAAGTCAAGAGAATTAGTTCATGACGCATACAGTATCAGGGGAAAGGGCAATGACCGATAAATATCACATATCCCCTGAATGAGAATTACAGGTACGATTTATGAAGATATCTTTTTCTCCTGCAGCATTTTCCAGGTGTTTTCCGAGTACCAGATATCGACAAATTCGAGAATGGAGTCTCTTTCTCTTCTCATGATTTCCTCTGCTATGGGTCCTCTGAGAAGTTTCTTGATGCTTTTAAACGCGACGCCATCTTTTTCAGCGTATTGACTTGCGATTTTTTTCGCTTCCGCCTCCACATCAACATCTGACGATATTTGATCAATCATCCCCATCCGGTATGCGTCCTCTGCCGAATACATTTTCCCCGTATATACAGCCCTTTCCGCGTTCTTCTGTCCCAGCAACAGCTTCATCATCTCAACACTTCCCGCAAACAGGGACGAGTTGAAGTTGATTTCATTGAGAGCAATCTTTGCCTTCCCGGAAACCATGATCCTGTAATCGCAGGCGATAGCGAGCATACAGCCTCCCGCGATGGTATGGCCGTTGAGTGCCGCAACGACCGGTTTTGGATACACGAACAGGTACGTAGTGAAATCCGTGAACTTGATGAGATATCGGATAAATGATTCTTTTGGGTAGCTCAGAAACTCCGGAATATCAAAACCAAAAGTAAAAAATTTTCCTGTCCCTGTGAGTATCACGGCCTTAACTTCGGCATCGTCGGCAAGTTCCCTAAAAAGGTCGGCCATTTCATCAATCACTGTTTCATTAAGGGCATTCACTTTCCCTCTGCCCAGTTTGACTGTAGCGATTCCCTGATCATTTACATACTGTATATACTGCATCATTTCACCATCCTTCCATTACGCTTTTACTTTTCATTGCATCCGGGCTCACCACTCTCAAAAACCGACTCTCTTTGCTTAGGGTATCTCGAAGAGCTGCCGGGGGCTCCTTGTTAATATTTCATTCCCTTGCTCCTTTATGAGGATCATGTCTTCCAGCTTCACAACCCCGGCAGCCTCGTCCATCATGTGAATGTCCAATGCGATAACATAATGCTCGCCAACTTCGGTATGGTCATACTCTGAAGGTATGGGAGGTTCGTTCAGTTCCAGGCCGATCCCATGACCGATAAGCCGGGATTTTTTCCCT
>JAPLJS010000031.1 GCA_026388545.1 Deltaproteobacteria bacterium | reverse complement strand
AGAATGGTAATGCCTTCATCAATGGTACTCACGGGATAGATATGAAAATTGTTTTCGGCTACAGACGTTACTACATCCTTTCTTAGCATTAGATCTTTAACATTCAAGGCTGGGATAATAACCCCTTGAGTTCCGGTTAATCCCTTTGCCTTGCATACATCATAAAACCCTTCAATCTTGGGATTCACCCCGCCTATGGGCTGGATTTCTCCCTTCTGATTGACGGAACCTGTTACGGCAATATCCTGTCTTATGGGCATAGCTGCTAAACTTGAAAGGATGGCATAAACCTCAGACGACGATGCACTGTCTCCGTCAATTTCTCCATAAGACTGCTCGAAACAGATACTTGCTGACATAGCTAAGTTTTTATCTTGGGCATATTTGCCTCTAAAGTAACCTTCGAGGATGAGGACGCCCTTGTCATGAGTTTTACCGGAAAGTTTTGCTTCTCTTTCGATGTTAATAACACCGGATCTTCCGACGGACGTTTGTGCCGTTATTTTTGAGGGTTTGCCAAATGCATAATCTCCAATGTCATAAACAGATAATCCATTTACCTGACCGACCGCTTTACCTTCCGTGTCGATCATTATGGTGCCGTCCTCGATTAATTCCAGAATCTTGTCTTCCAAGAGACTTACCCGTCTGACTTTTTCGTCGTAAGCCTTGTCCGCATGCATTTCCGTGACAATCCGACTGCCGTCTTTTTGCGCCCAGAAACTTGCTTCCCTGATCAGGTCGGCAACATCGCTGAAACGGGTGGATATCTTTTTTTGATGGCCGGCAAGGCGTACTCCATACTCAATCACCGCAGCAACGGCTTTTTTATCAAACGGTAAAAGGTTTTCCTCTTCGGTGATCTTTTTAATAAAGCTGACATATGCCATTATATTTTCTCTGCTATTTGGCATTTCTGTATCGAAGGGAGCTTTAATCTTGAATATCTTTTTGAAATCCTCCACTAAGTTATAGAGTCGATTGTAGAGATAATCATCTCCTATTATAATAACCTTAACGAAAACGGGGATAGGCTCCGGTTTCATCGCAGTGGGAATGATACTATAGGGATCAAAGTTTTGCATGGTCAGGAGCCTGTTTTTCAGGGTTCTTTTGAGGAATTCCCATACACCGGGCTCAATAAGCGCGTCCAAGGCATCAAAGACGATATATCCACCGTTTGCTCGTAGAAGTGAACCGGCCTTTATACGGGTAAAGTCAGTGCTCCAGACCCCCATTCTTTCGATGTCTCTTTCTATGGTACCGAAGAGATTTTTATAGGTTGGCGTCGTTTCTATGATTACGGGGACTTTTTCAGTATGGGAGTTATCGACGAGAACGTTAACCTTATATTCAAGGAATTGCTTTATCTGGTATGGTATGCCGGGACCGACATACGAGGCGGGTTGTTGCTCTTCCTCGCGCTCTTTAAAGGTTTTTAGATTGGAAAGGATATGCTCCTGAACGTCATTTAAATATCCGTTAATCTTTTCATTATTCTCGGCATACTTTATACGGATATCGGAAATAATCCCGCTGACAACCGGGAGTCCGTACTTATACTCCAGAGCCCCGACTCCCTTCTGGATTTCTTTTTCCAGCTCACGTGTTTGCCGCATAAGGGCATCAAAATCGATTCTGGACTGTTCAATGTTCTTTTTTATGCTTTGCAACTCATCCTTATCAAACTTATCTTGATCCGCAAGCACTTCAATCTGTTCGAGGGGAACAGGTTTTCCTTCAAAAACAGGTACGATGTCCTGTTTTGTGTACGGGCCTATTTGAAATTGGACAAGCTGGAGATGTTCCTCCTGAAGCCTTTCATGGAAAGCCTTGATTATTTCTTTCTGTTTCGCCCTGTAGGTATTGATGATCTCTTCAGAGGACTTCTTGAAATCATCACTTTCTAAAAATTTGGGGATCTCATTTTTTAAAAAAATCACGAGATCATCCATATCTTCCTGAAACTTTTTGCCCATCCCCGCCGGGATTGTAAGATATCTCGGCATATCGGGGTCTTTAAAGTTATGGACATAGCAGATGTCATCGGGGGGGGGCTTTTTTATATCGAGCTGGCTCAGGAGAGCCTTGATCGTTGACGTTTTCCCTGTCCCGGTCAATCCGGAAGCATATATATTGTAACCGGGGCTCTTTATTTCAAGGCCCATACGGATGGCTGCCAGAGCCCTTTCCTGACCTATAATGCCTTTTATTTGTTCACACTCTCCGGTATTCTCAAAACCGAGTGAGTCCGAATCACAAGTCCATCTCAGTTTTTCGGAGGGAACCTCCGTGAATGTGAGGCTTTTACTCATTTATATATCTCTCCAATGAATGACGATACATTCAAACGGCAACAGGTGCTCATATATAAATGATGTTTTTCCAATTGTCCATTTTTTCTTGTTGGGAATTTTGTTTGGGTTGGGCTATTCAGGGAGGGTGTATGGTGTGCTTTATTGAAGCGTTTTTTAAATTGCCAATTTACTTACTTCAGTGATCATGGCTCACCGCTCAATTTGGCAAATTCTCTGAGAAGTTCTTCCTGTTTTTTATTCAGATTCGTGGGTGTCTTGACTATAGTTTCAATAACCTGGTCACCGCGTCCGAATCCTTGCAAGTGGTGGATACCTTTTCCTTTCAGGCGGAACATGGAGCCGTTCTGGGTTCCTCTTGGAATCTTGAGCTTTTCTGTGCCGTTTAAAGTCGGTACCTCAAGGGTGGCTCCCAGCGATGCCTGGACAAATGAAATGGGAATCTGGCAGTATATATTGTTATCTTTTCTTTCAAAAAATTCATGCGGCTCTACATGGATGAAAACATAGAGATCACCACTCTGTCCGCCATATTCTCCCTCTTCGCCTTCTCCGCGAAGTCTCAACCGTGAACCTGTTTCGACACCGGCGGGTATCTTCAGATGGACATTTTTTGTAACTCCTGCCCTGCCTGAACCTCTGCAATTCGTGCACGGTTTGGTAATGACTCTACCCTGACCCCTGCACTGGGGGCATGTAGTACTGATGGTGAAGAAACCGCTTGATTGTGTAACCTGACCCCTGCCGGAACATTGGCGGCATGTCTCCGGTGCTGTTCCCGGTGCCGCACCCACACCCCGGCATTCATGGCATCTTTCGGATTTTGTAATCTCGATATCGGTTGAGGCGCCAAAGGCGGCATCCATGAATGATATTTTAAGATCATACCGGAGATCAGCGCCCGATCTTTGTGCTGCTCTTGTCCTTGATCGTCCTGTGCCGAATCCGAAGACATCTTCGAAGATATCACTGAAACTTGAAAAAATATCTTCAAAGCCGGAAAAGCCTCTGAATCCTATTCCATTGAGTCCTTCATGACCGTAGCGGTCATAAATTTCTCTCTTTTCTCTATCGCTTAAGACCTCGTATGCCTCGGCCGCCTCTTTGAACGTTTCCTCGGCTTCTTTATCGCCCGGGTTTCTGTCCGGATGGTACTGCATTGCGAGTTTTCTATAATTTTTCTTTATTTCCTCTTCCGCGGCGTTTCGCTCGACTCCGAGGCATTCATAATAACAACGTTTTATCATGCAGTCGTATCGTTTTCCTTCGATTTGATTATTTCCTTCGTTCGTTCGATCATGGTGCTGTTATTAACCTTCTTAACGGCATAAAGGGCAAAGGAACATATCCCCACGCAATATAAGATCGCTTTTTGATCGGTGCTCTATGTAGAGAATGTATTGTATATCTAAGTATTTGGGCAACTTTTTCAACATTCTTAAACCGACGGGCGCAACAAATGTAAAGTTTGTCTAACATAATAACATTTTTTGCTATGTCAAGATGGAACGATATGTTTATTTGACGAGTCGATTGAGTGCTTCCTCATACTTTGCCCTTGTTTTTTCGATAATCTCCTTAGGAAGCTCAGGGGCGGGCGGTTTTTGGTTCCATTTGAGTGATATGAGATAATCCCTCAGGAACTGTTTGTCAAAACTCTTTTGGGGTCTTCCTGCTTCGTAATCCTCTCTGGGCCAGAATCTTGATGAATCCGGCGTCAATAATTCATCAATCAGGATCAGTTGGTCTTCGATAATACCAAATTCCATCTTGGTGTCCGCTATAATGATACCCGCCTCTTCGGCTGTTTTCGATGCCCTGTTATATATGGCAAGGCTTATTTCAATAATATTTTCAGTACGTTCAGGACCAATGATGTTTTCCATTTCTTTTCTTGTGATTGCCATGTCATGCTCACCTGACGGGGCCTTGGTGGAAGGTGTAAACAGAGGGTCAGAAAGCTTTGATGATTCTTTTAATCCACCGGGAAGTTTAATGCCGGAAATCGTTTTACTATGAAGATAGTCCTTCCAGCCTGAGCCACTCAGGTATCCACGCACAACGCATTCTATAGGAAGGGGCTCCGCTTTTTTCACGAGCATGCTTCTCCCCTTAAGTTCCTTCATGAAGGGACTGCATTCTTCGGGGAAATCGAGAGGATTTGTTGATACGAGATGGTTTTCTACAATATCTTTCATCCTGTTAAACCAGAAGACCGACATCCTCGTAAGGATTTCCCCCTTGCCCGGAATGGGATTCGGCATGATAACATCAAAAGCAGATATCCTGTCTGTTGCAATAATAAGGAGGTAATTATCAACTTCGTAAACATCACGAACCTTTCCTTTATTGAACAGTTTCAATCCTTTTAAATCAGTTGTACTTATACCTTTATTGTTCATCATGCATAACCTGGTTTTTTATTGCAGATAGGGATTATACTTCTTTTCATGACCTATTGTGGACGTTGGCGTTCTCCCGTAGTTGTGCCCCGGCATCACTTTGGTATCATCGGGCAGTGTGCAGAGCTTATCCATAATGGAACGGTGCATCACCGGCCATGACCCTCCCGGAAGGTCGCTTCTTCCCACCGCCTCGACAAAAAGAGTGTCTCCCGTGAAAACATACCCTTTGATATAGAGGGACATGCCCCCGGGGGAATGCCCGGGAGTGTGAATGACCTTCAGTGAGACGTTTCCCACAGTTATAAAATCACCGTCATTTACGATGATATCAGCGGGCGGGGATTGCTTTGCTCCGAACATCCTGAAGACCATAGGCGGAGTTGACACAAGCATGTCGGCATCATCTCTGTGAATGATAATCTGCGCCCCTGTTTTGGTTTTCATTTCCGTATTGCCTGCTATATGATCCACATGGCCGTGGGTATTCACAATATATTTGATGTTTACGTTGTTTTTTTTCGCTTCCGAAATGATGCCGGCAACATTGGCCGCTGGATCTACGACCAGACCTTCACCGCTTTCCGGGTCGCCTACGATGTAGGCAAATACCGCCATCTGACTAACCTGCATCTGCTTGAGAAACATGCTCATCTCCTCCCGTCCCGAAGCCCACCTATCATGTTTGCGTTTTGATAGTCAATGAAATTCAGAGCTGACAGTGCTTGCCTCTATTCCCATCCTAAGGGATCATATCCACGTTCTCTAAGGCATCGCTCCACAAATTTCTTGTGGATTGGGCTCGGTTGGGATGCCTTTGAGACCCCTCTGACGAGACCGACCGCCGCGCCTGTAGCTGCTCCTACAGCCGATCCCCTCTTCAGGCTGCCGGTAGCAGCTCCTCCCGCGCCTCCAATTACAGCGCCCGCCGCCCCACCCGCAACAGTGTTTTTTGCCACTGCCTTACCGGCGTCTGATTTCACATATTCGGCAGCAAGGCGATCACACTCCTCAATGTCCCTTTGTGCCTGTTCCTTCCCGACCATTTTAAGGTGTTCGTTGGGATAGAGAACAGGACCATGGGAAGCACAACCTATTACAAGGAGAATAGTGACCAAAATGAAAATTCTTTTCATCTTCTGCCTCCATTAAAAGCTCTTACCGGTCATTACGGGGTTAATCCCTTACTAATTTTCTTAACGAGCACCGCCCCGAAGAAACCGTCCGTCCCGTGCCGATGAGGATAGCTCCTGAAATACCCCCGGTTATCAACCAGGCGGGAATTTATCGTATTCAGCGGATGGGTAATCATAAAATCCGGGTGATGGGTAATAAAATCTTTGATTACTTCTTCGTTTTCCTCCGGCATAATGGTGCAGGTACTATAAATGAGAAAGCCACCCTTTTTCAAGTAAAGGGCAGCGCTCTCCATTAATGCTTTTTGCAGAACGGCACATTTTTTCAGGTCTTCCGGTGTGGTGCGCCATTTTATTTCGGGATTCCTCCTCAGTGTACCGAGGCCTGAGCATGGCGCATCAACGATTATTTTGTCGAACCTTTCGGAGAATGCTTTCCCCGGTTTTTCTCTGGCATCTCCCACCTGGGTGTCCACGATTGTGACACCGAGTCTCGTTGCGTTTTTCCTCAGGGCTTCGATCTTTTTCTCACTGATGTCAATGGCTGTAATGCTGCCACTATTATTCATAACTTCGGCAAGATGGGTCGTCTTTCCTCCCACACCGGCACAGATATCAAGGATATTCTCTCCCGGTTTCGGATCGGCGAGGCGGGCAATCAACTGTGACGCCTCATCCTGAACCTGGATATGCCCGGATGTATAACAGGTCGTTTCTCTGATAGACATTCCCGGATTGGACAGAATGAGACCGTCGGGAGAATAGGCGGTTACCTTAACGTCAAAACCATTAAGCAGTAGTTCTTCCATTGTCCTTTCCCGGGTTGTTTTCAGGGTGTTTACCCGCAGGGCAGTGGGGGGGATTTCGTTGTTTGCGCTGCAGAGCGCAGCAGTTTCTTCAACTCCAAATATTGTGATCCACTTTTTTACCATCCACAACGGGTGCGAATGGACAATTGAGATATGAAGTGACGGATCTTTTCCAATCTCCGGATAAACGATGTCATCTTTCTTCCTGATGGCGTTTCTCAGAATGGCGTTTACCAGCCCTGATCGCGCCGGGTGTAATATTTTCGTTATCTCAACGGCTTCGTCGACAATGGCAAAATCCGGTATCCTTTCGGTAAACAGAAACTGGTAGAGGCCCGTCCGCAGTATGTTTTTTATACCCACGTCCATTGAAATGAAGTTTCCCCTGTAGAGGTAATCGATAATCCAGTCAAGACGTCCCCTCATCCTCAGGGTGCCATAGACGATCTGGGTGATTAATCTTCGGTCGTGGATATTAGTGAGGAGAGCTCCCGAAAGATAGGCATCCAGAAGGGGTTCTGCAAATGCGCCATGCTCCTCTACGCGATTCAAAATTTCAACGGCGATGTGGCGCGGCGTTTTCTTCATCGTTGTTCTCAACCCAGGGTATCCCCCGGCGATATATGGAAGCCTCTCAGGAAATCGTGGACGGACATCCTCTTTTTGTTTTCCAGTTGGATTCCCTTCAAATAGACATATCCGTCCTTTGCTGCAAGCGGGAGGCCTTTTTCCGTTTCCCTGCCGACTGTTCCCGGGGTTTCCGTAACGGGGATTTCTTCTCCCTGTGCGGAGAATATTTTCAACATCTTTCCCTTGAAGAAGGTATACGCACAGGGCGCGGGCGAGAGTCCCCTGATGAGGTTGACAGTTTGATGGATATCGGCGTCCCACCGGATGAGACCATCTTCCTTTTTCAGCCGTGGCGCGTATGTGGCGCCGGATGCATCCTGGGGTGACTGTTTGACCGTACCGCTCAGGATCATCTCTATGGTCTTGAGGAGGAGAGAAGCCCCTATATCTGCCAACCTGTCATGGAGCTCGCCAAACGTTTCGTCCGGATCGATCATCGTTTCTTGCTGTGTGAGAATATCGCCTGTATCCAAACCCTCATCAATCATCATGATGGTTACACCAGTCTTCGTTTCTCCCCGGATAAGTGTCCAGTTGATCGGCGCCGCGCCTCTATATTTCGGCAACAGAGACGGATGTACATTAATGCATCCCATTTTCGGGGTCTGAAGAATCTCCCCGGGAAGTTTCTGGCCAAAGGCCGCGACGACAACTAAATCAGGGGCAAGCTGCCGGAATAACTCTATGAATTCGCTGTTTCGTACCCGTTCCGGCTGCAAGACCGGGAGGTGATGGCTTTGGGCGAATACCTTTACGGGAGAGGGGAGCAGATGTTGTCCTCTGCCCTTTGGTCTGTCCGGCTGGGTTACGACACCGACAATCGGATAATCATGCCTGAGCAGGCTCTCAAGTGATGGAACGGCGAATTCCGGCGTTCCCATGAAGACAATTTTCGGCTTGGACATCTTTGAAATCCCTTTAATGCTCCCCTGTCATTCCCGCGGAGGCGGGAATCCAGAGGCCGTTCCTGCAAAGACAGGAGCGGCCTCTTAATAATGAATGTCAGAATAACGTCGGGAACTATAGGAGAACATGCCTGGTATGTCAAGGAAAAGGCAGGGAAGGGGTGTTGCTCTGGTTTGTAACCGCCAGCGGAATGTTATGCCTTCGTGTTTGAAGACTGGCCGAGTATTGTGATTGTGCCCTGAGAGGTTGCACAGAGGCTCTCTTTGCCATCTTTAGATACGAACACATCGCACCGGCAAACGGCCTGGCTCTTGCCGGCGTGGATAACCGTAGCTCTTGCAAACAGGAAGTCACCAATGGCAGGCCTCAGATAGTTAATCTTAAACTCTGAAGTTGTGACGCTTGTTCCCAGAACACTTCCCCCTGCGAACGTAAGTGTATTATCCACGGCGTAGCTTATGACCCCTCCGTGTACAAAACCGTGCTGTTGTTTCAGTTCAGGCCGGATTGGAATCTTCAGTTCTGCATATCCTTGAGAGAAACTGAGCAGTTCAGCGCCGATCAAAACGCTAAAGGGCTGCGATGCCAGAATTTCTTTTCCCAAAGTGAATAAATCTTTCATCTTTTTTTATTTACCTTTATTTCTGGTCCTTTTCGGCCTCAGCCATAGACACAACTCTGGCTTTCCACATTCTACCGTGCTTGTCTATGGCGCTTCCGCGTTCCATTATAAGTATACCTCTTAAGTGTTAAATACTAACTGAATTGCTCATAGTAATCAAATATATATCAGAGATGCATTATTTAATTGCTTACATAAATTTTATTCTTATTCAGATTCTGGTTGTATAATAACTAATAAGTGTTTGACGGTCAATAATTTAGGACAGAAAAACAATTAAATCATAATGTTTATAAAGTTATAGCATAAAATGAAAAACGCGTTCTTCGTGGGCGTAGATAAAAGCATCCATAAGCCCCATCCGTTATTCTTGCCGGCGGGTTCTCAGGAAAGCTATGGCGCCGAGGAGACCTATTCCTGATAGGATTAAAAAAATGCCAAGAGCCTCACGTGAAGACGGTATTTCGCCGAGTTGAATGGCGGCTAAGACAATGGCAAGTACCGGAGTAACGAGCGTTCCCATCGTTGCCATGCCAGCCGGAATCCTCTCCAGTATATAAAACCAGAGCAGAAATGCGATGACGCTGACGAGAAGGACATTATAGAGCAGGGCGGCACTGAATACGGGGGTCCACTGGATAGGAGATGACGGCACCACAATCGCAATAATTATGAGAGGCCCCACACCGTAAATCATCTGCCAGGTCGTGACCGATACAACGTCGAAGTCGGGGTCCCGCCTCATTATCCGGGTGATAATGGCACTTCCCGCCCATGATATTCCGGAAATCACCGCAAGGATACTCGACCAGAGGTTTTTGCCGACGGCATCTACAGCAATCATTAAAGCAAGTCCTGCAAATGCGAGAATTACGGCCAGCCATTCAAGGCCCCTGATCCTCTCGCCCAATATAGGCCAGGCCAGAAGGATAACCCAGAACGGCATCGTATAAAGGAGTATGGCCGTTTTTCCCGCCCCGGCGCTCACGAGGGCCCATATGGGAAGGCCAAGACCCAGTGTCGTGGAAAGTAATCCCAAAAGGACGGTCCATTTCACCTGTCGCGGACGCCAATCCTTTTTCGTCAAAAGAAGTATTCCAAAAAGGCAGATGGCAGCCGGGAATACCCGGATAGCGGCAAATACAAATGGATCGCAGAAACGGAGAGCCTCTTTCATGACTACCCAGTTATAGCCCCAGATGATGCTCATGACTGCCAGGGCAAGAATGGGTTTCCCGGTGGTAGTTTCAGAGGTTGTCTTGGTGCACATGGTTGGCAAACTTAAGAGATCGCACCTGTTCTGTCAAGACATTCTATCGCAGTGAAGACGGGCAAACATCACTCAAATTTCCTGTTATCCACAAATCGTCAACCTCAATGAAGATGCTGGATTTCTTCAGGCAATCAGTTGTGTTCTTTCCGCAGCAATTATGATATGGGTGACATGAAAGAAATCTGGATATCCGGTTCTCTGTGGCTTTAAGGACAAAAGATGCACGGTTGAAATAATGTTTTAGCGTTGGGAAACTAAGCAGTTAACGTAGAAAACAAACCGCAACCTGCTGTATCTGGAGAACCTGATCTACTTGACCCACCCAAAAGGGACTTTCTATCAAAAATTTTGTTACAACAAATAGTTTTACCTTCCTGATTTGAAGGGCAAAAGTAATGAAAAAAATAATCGTCATAGCAAAATAGAACGACATCGGGTGAATATGTATTTCCTAAAAATTAAACAAGAAAGTGGGGGCTCTATTTAGCATTTTTTCTTCCTTACGGGACCTCACCTTTCATCGGCTCATTCTTTAAAAAGTACCGGTTACAAGTTCACTTCAATTCCAAACTGTAATCATTAATGTTCTTTCCAAAAGAATAGTGATATGAATAGACGTAGACGGTTGAAATAGTGTGGCACCGCCGGGAAAACAGGCGCTAAAGGAGAATAAAAACTCAACCAGTATCGGGAGCAACTGGTCTACGTGACTCAAATTTTTACAGGAGCAGCAGGTGTCCACCAGCAATCCCCAAACAAATAGAGGAAGGAATTGAGAGTATGAATAGGATCGGCATAAAAGGCTTTCTGCTTATTTTTGTTGTGTGCCTTTCGGCTCTCCTGTCAATTCAGGCCGGAGAGAGTAATGCTTCCCCCGCATACTTAGACACGGATCAGGAGCTTGATAACTTCCTTGCACCCATTGCTCTCTACCCCGACCCTCTGCTGGCCCAGATACTGCCAGCCTCAACGTATCCGGCAGAAATTGCCGCTGCGGAAGCATGGCTGAATAGCGGCGGTACTCTGTCAAGTATTGACGGGCAGACCTGGGATGAGTCCGTCAAGGCAATTGCCCACTATCCGGGCATTCTGAAAATGATGGCGGGGAATATGGATTGGACAGCAGATCTGGGAGATACCTTTCTCAACCAGCCGGAAGAAGTAACAAGGTCGATCCAACGTCTCAGGTGGCAGGCGAGAGAAGCCGGCAATCTGGAGAGCACCAGTCAGCAAACTATAGTTATCGTAGGAGACTATATCGAGATCGTTCCCGCACAACCTCAGTATATATATGTCCCGCGGTATGATCCTTCAGTTATCTATATCCAGAGATGGGCCCCGGGCAGATTGCCTTTCATTACTTTTGGCCTCGGTCTGGCAATCGGGGGCTGGTTGACGATGGACTTTGACTGGGGTCACCACAATGTGATCTATCATGGTTGGAACCGCCCCGGCTGGGTCAATCATGCAAGGCCCCATGTTCGTATAAAGAATGTTTATGTCAATAGAAGCAGACCCTATATAAGTCAAAAATGGAAGCATAATGCATCACATGGCGATCCCGAAAGGTACAGGGCATCGCGCCCCGGTGGTGGCACCAGCGTCGGTAGGAATACACGCATACCTGAAATCAGGGGGAGTACTACAACACCGCCCAAGCCTCAGCTAAGGGTATTCGGCCCCAGGGGTGATACTCATTCTTTCAGTAATCGCGGCAAGGAAAGCCGTGGTGTCGTTTCGACTCCGTCAACGAAACCCCCTCAAAACCTTGGCAAGCGGCCTACAATGCCGGTACCGAGTGTAAGCAAACAGCCGTTGCCACCGGCTCCTGGTATCGGTAAGGATTCCTCTCAGCCCCGTCCTGCCCGCGAAAGGTTACAGCCTGCCAGAACACCATCAGTTACCTTCGGTGGCTACAGGGGAGACAAAGAAGCAAGATCACAGAGTCTTCGTGGCAAAGACAGCCGCCAGAGCAGTGAGGGGATACGCCCATCTGCTCCTGTAAGCAAAGGCAGGGATCCTGCAGGTAAGGGTGACGTTAGGGGTCGTACTCCTGCAGGTAAAGATGACATCAGGGGCAAGCAGCGTCAGTAGAATTTTCAGGTTTGCTTAAAATGTTTTCCTATAACAGGGAATAAATGAATAAGGAAAGGAAAGAAACTATGGAGACAATTCGGGAGAAATCCGTATTTTGTATGTTGCGGGGTATGGCTATTACCGCTGCGTTTTTGGTAACTGTGGCGGTTGTCTTTACCTGGAGCATGCCGGTAGCAGGGGCATCGACGCAGAGACACTTTTCCTCTCCTGAAGAAGCCTTGAAAACCCTGGTTGAGGCTGTCAAAGCAAAAGACGAGACTGCAATTGGTCAGATATTCGGGCCCTCCGGAAAAGACCTTCATTCAGGTGACAAGGTGCAGGACGCCGCTGAATTTGACGAACTCGCCAGACACCTGGCAGAAAAAACCACCCTTGTAAAAGAGAGTGATTCAAAGGTGCTCCTTCACATAGGCAACGAAAACTGGCCCTTTCCGATTCCCATTGTAAGAAAGGATGGCCAGTGGTTCTTTGACACCGAAGCAGGCAAAGAAGAGATACTGAACCGCCGGATCGGGGAAAACGAATTAACAGCCATACTGGTATGCCGCACGTATGTCAAGGCTCAGCGCGAGTATACACTTAAGGACTGGGACGGCGACGGGATATTTGCATATGCGCAAAAACTTCGGAGTGCTCCCGGTAAGAGAAACGGTCTCTTCTGGAGGGCCTCGCCGGGCGAATCAGTGAGCCCCCTGGGTGAGCTCGTCGCAAAAGCCAGAATGGAAGGCTATAAGAAGGAAAAGACCGCCTTCAAGGAAGAGACACCGACGCCTTTTCACGGCTACTATTTCAAGATACTGACAAGACAGGGAAAGAATGTACCGGGAGGGAAATACAACTACATAATCAATGGCAACATGGTCGGGGGCTTTGCCTTGGTCGCATTTCCCTCAAACTGGGGTAAGTCAGGAGTGATGACCTTTATTGTCAATCAGCAGGGCAAGGTTAACCAGAAGAACATTGGACCGAACACGACGAAGATCGCCCGGGAGATGAAATTATATAATCCCGACAAGACCTGGACACCCGCTAAAGAATAGTGAGTCCTTTGCAGGTGTATGATAACGAACCCGGGGGAGGATGAAAAGACCCGTGGAAGGGAGGAGTTTCTTAATTATTGAAATATAATGAAATATGCCTTGACTTTGCGTAAATAGTAAAGTATCATCTCTACATATCATGTGCCGTACAATGGTCTTTAGTCAGTATGGTACAGTCAAAGTTGAGTTATGACAATTTGAAGTGCAAAGGTGGCCACCATGTTCTTTAGAGTCTTGGTGGCTTTTTTATTTCTGTCATATTGGTAATTCGACTTTCGGTAAATTCTAAGAAAGGAGGATACTAATTATGTCAGAAGGTAAAGTAAAATGGTTTAACGAAAGTAAAGGATTTGGGTTTATCGAAAAGAATGATGGTGGGGACGTTTTCGTCCATTTCAGTGCCATTCAAGCCGGTGGATTCAAGACCTTAACCGAGGGCCAGTCTGTAAGCTTCGATGTTGTCCAGGGCAAAAAAGGCCCGGCAGCAGAAAACGTGAAACCCTGGTAATTAAACCTTACCTAAAGAAAGAGGCGCTCCATTAAGATATTCTATTTTGGAGCGCCTCTCCATTTTCAGCATATTCTTTACGTTTTAAAAAAGATAAAAATAGGAGCTAAAAAATGGGAAAGTCCATGTACAACTTTGGCAAACAGGGGGCGAAAGAAAAAGCAAGACAGCAGAAACAAATGGATAAGGTTTCAAAACGCATAATGGCCAAGCAACAGAAGGATAATATAAAAGCGAGCACTCCGAACGCAGACTCAGATATAGCTGAACCGAGACTGATGGAGGACAACGTCAAAAGCACTACATAAGGGGCTCTATACAATAATCCTAATTCGACTTTATGATGGTTATAATGACCTTACAAAGTGGAGATGAATGTTTGTTTTTGTTTCCAGGATTGTGAACGTGAAGGTGAGTTGAAATGGCTGAAGATCTTTTGAGTATGAGCAAAGACTTAACAGAGACATTAACACCCGAGTTATGTGTGAGTAGAATATTTGAGATAAGCGGCACAAAATTTGATCCTGATGCTGCCGCTGACCTATGGCCGAGAATTTTGCAGCATAAATGGCTCATGTCTGAAAAGCTCGGTCGGGATGTGGGCTTGCGGGTCGCATGCATCGATTTTCTCGAAAATATAGAGCAAGCTAATGAGGAATACCTGGCCCATAAACGGAGGGACATCCTGAATGAGATGGGGGCTCAGACCTGCAGAAAAGAGATATGGGAGACCATCTCCGATTCGCAGCCTCCAAAACAGTTAGTTCAGAGGAAAATCATCCTTCCGTTGACAGAGCGAGATCTTTCGAAAAAGCATGGGGTTATTCCGCCCAAGACTATTATTTTTTTTGGACCTCCCGGTACGGGGAAAACTCACTTTGCCAAAGCAATAGCAGGGGTCCTTTCCTGGTGGTTCATTGAAATTGCTCCCAGCATGCTGATGGTTGACGGAAATGAAAGGGTGGGCGCCAACCTGCGCACAATAATGGAAAAGGCACGAAACCTGGAAGAAGCGGTCATCTTTATCGATGAGTTTGAAGAGATTGCGGGCAGTCGTGACGAGGCGAGCCGGGTTGATAAGTCTATTACCAATGAATTTCTCAAGCAGGTGCCGCTGCTTAAAAACCAGGGGAACAATATACTCCTTATTTGCGCTACGAATTATATCAGGCAACTCGATGCCGCACTGCTTCGCCCGGGAAGATTCGATTGTATTATTCCGGTGGGAGGTTTGAACGAAGATGAGAGAAAAACTATTTTGGAATACTTCCTCTCCAAACTAAATACAGGAGAGATCGATCTTGACCGTATCATAAAGATGACTTCCCGGTTTACACCGGCTGATATGGAATATCTCTTCCAGCAAGTTGCACAGGTTGCCTTTGAAAAGGAACTTGCCATGAAGCAGGATTATCGGGTAACTACGGAAACTATTTTTGAAATTATGCCGAAAATCCGTCCTTCTCTGACTGACGAAATCATCATGGAGTTTGAAAAAGACAGTATCACCTATTCCCGCGTGTAGAAGACGCGTCTGCCGCCAAGGCCGCCGGAAATCCCATCCGCGGTTTGAACCCAGCGGGGATTACATGATTTTCAATGTCGAAAATCCTGATTACGTTTAAGTTGTGAAAGCAGGGTAAGGGATGCATCTCAGCTTTGATGGTCTTTCGTGGTGTGACGCATTTCAACAATCCCTGCGGTTAATGGCAGCAAGAGAATTGTGATCCCCAGAACAGCAACCCCTGTCCAGCCTTTGTATCCGTAGACAAAACCACTTGCGGTAATCCCAACATAACCTCCTATGTAATAGAACAAAATATAAAGGGAATTGGCATGGCCTCGGTTTGAGGTGAGTTTTCGGTTGAGTGAACCGGCTGCGGCGCTGTGAATGGTGAAGAATCCGGCACAGACGCCCATTAAACTTATTGCCACGACCACCAATGAGTTGATGAGAGTGGCCATAATCGCCAGAGATAAGACCAGTGATCCCAGTACCATGGAGGCCCCATTGCCTATTCGATTGCTTAGTTCTCCTGCTGCCGGACTTACAACTATTCCGACAATATAGGAGAGGTAGAGCATTGTTATTGTATTGGTTGAAGCATTGAACGGCGGCCCGGTGAGGTAAAACGGGAGGTAATTGAATATAGATGAAAAGACAAAGAAAGCCCCGAAAGCAACGAAGTAAATACGGAGCATGTCTCCGCGGGAGAGCAACGCCATGAATCCCATGCTCTGAACTGTATCAGGTTCAATATTTTTTTCATCATCCTTTAACCAATGGGCCGCAGCAAAGGTTACTATCAGCAGGAAAACAGATGCACTCAAAAAGGCATAGCGCCAGTGCAATGGAGGATGAATCCATCCTCCCAATAGCCGACCGCTCAGGCCCCCTGCAACCGTAGCTGAAACATAAGTCCCCATCACTACATTCAGTCGGTCCATGGGTAAACTCCTCGCGAGATATGCAGCCAGACACGTCGTAAGAGACGGGATGAAAAGCCCCTGAACAAACCTTGCTAATACAAGCGACAGCAAGTTAGTCGTAATAGCACAGAAAAGGCCACAAGCACTGATCACCAAACCACCTGTCAAAATTATGGGCCGTATGGGAAAACGGTCAGCTAATATCCCAAACGGCAGGTTGGCCAAGGCGATTCCCAAGACCACCGCTGAGATGGAGAGAGAAGCCATGCTCTCATTAACCCCGAACTCAACCTGCAATACAGGGAGTACTGGCTGGGTGATGTAAATAGTTGTGAATGCCGCCCATACCAGAGAAAAAACCATGACCTGCAGACTAATATATTGCTTCTTTTTCATACGATCGCTTCACTATTAAACATGTAATTGTTATATCTAACTGCTCCTTATCTGATACTACTTTAACATTGACTCATAACTCAAACCTTTTCAAAGTAAGTATTAATTTTATAATTCTTCTTCAGAAGTGACTATGGAGGAAAAATATAAAAGAAAAAAGAGTTAAAGAAACAAGTGTCATCATGTTCCAACTGATGTGTCTTCAGGATACAAATATTGCGGGGAATGTCCATGGTTGGCTTATTATGAAACTCATTGATACTGTAGCAGGAGTTGCTGCAATCCGACATGCGAGGTTGAATGCGGTCACTGCGGCCATACCCTGAAGGGCACACGTGAGTATCTTCTGGTTTTTTCCTGCAAGCGGCGTCACTTCCGCCCTTCCTGCCACCAGAAGCGGGTGGTGAAATTCGGGGAGTGGCTATCGCATATTTCTATTGGTAATAAACGGAATGTAAATTCTCGGACTCCGTTTAGTTGTAGGTATAAGTCTGTCAAGTCTCAATTCAACAGATTATCAACTGGTTTTGTAAAGAGTTTTTCGCTTTTTTACGACGTAGTCAACCTCTCGGAAGGCAATGCCTCAGCCAGCCGGCGATAGGCCTCCCGGGTGACCGTGCGTTTTTCCGTCACCATGATCCGCCAGATCTCTGCTTCATGCTCCCGCGCGCGCTGCCAGACCTGCTCAAGGTCACGCCGCGGGGGAAGGCGTCGTTTCCCGGGGCGGGGTTGAGCGGGTTTCCGGCGCG
>JAPLJS010000030.1 GCA_026388545.1 Deltaproteobacteria bacterium | reverse complement strand
TCATCGACAGACTGCGTCAGGCTTTTGATCGGACGGAGAATCCATCGGCCGATGAGGAACATGTAAAGAATAGCCACGATGGCTCCGAGAAACAGAAGGAAGTACATTTGTTCACGCGCTTTAGCTGCCTTATGTCGCGCCGACTGGTTTTCATCATACATGTTCTGCTGATTCATGGTGAGGATCTGATCCGCCGTGTCCTTGATGCTGCGAAATAAAGGAAAAAGCTGGGTAAAATATATCTGGCGCCGTCTTTCGGATGAAACTGCTGTATCCTCCATCCCCTGAATTATGGTTTTATAGCGTGTATAGAGTTCCTGCAGATGGGCCGACTTTTCTCCTTCGCCCGGAAGCGTGATATTGTTTAATTCGATCTGAAGCGCCTTTTCGAACTCCGGCATATACCCGTCAATGGCCTCTCTCCCTTCCTTTTCATAACCTGAAAGGATGAAGAGGGCGCCGCTGTCCATTCGTTCCAGGGATTCTTTCATGTTCTGACAGGCGATCACGCTCCGGTAGTTTTCACGAAGAATGGTATCAATCGCATCTCCCAGGTCTGTAACCTTCACAATGCTCTGCATGCTGATCACCACGATGATCAGCAAAAGACCCCCAAATACCAGAAGCAGCTTTTGTCGTAAACCTAACATGGCTATCCTCCTTTGCTCATATGAAAGAGAATCGCAACAGTTATGCCAAAGACAAAATCAAGAATATTAATCAGTTATAAATATGGAATTCTGACTTGTCGTGCACTCTGCAAGAAGAGGGATTTTGCAGCCTTGCAAAATGCAATCTGTTTCCGGTGATAAGGGATAGGTGGAATGTAAATGAATTTGTTTAGATATTGTACCGTTTCCGCCGCCGCCAGAGGGTGGCCTGATCAATGCCCAGGATATCGGCGGCCTCCTGCAAGGACTTCGTTGAAGCAAGAACGCGACGGATATGTGTCTCTTCAATTGTATCAAGGGAAGCAAGATCGCCCGGTTTTGGGCATTCTTCGGCATTTAAAAGCTTTTCCGGTAGATGTTCGATGCCAACCGATTCAGAATTGCAGAGGATGGAAGCCCGTTCGACAACATTTCGGAGCTCGCGGACATTACCCGGCCAGGAATAACGGCGCAGGACTTGAAGCGCATCTTCGGTAAAGCGCTGGGATGCTTTGTGATTGCTTCGTCCAAAGAAGGTGAGTAATCGCCTGGCAAGGTTAACGACATCTTCCGGCCGTTCCCGGAGCGGTGGAATCTCTATCTGAATTACATTCAGTCGATAAAAGAGGTCTTCTCGAAAACGAAGATTTTTCACTGCTTCCTCAAGATTCGCATTCGTGGCCGCAATGAGGCGGACATCCGCCTTGCGCGTCACATGATCACCCAGACGTTCGTATTCCCTTTCCTGGATAAACCTTAATAGCTTCGGTTGAACCGAGAGGGGGAGATCACCGATCTCGTCGAGGAACAGCGTTCCTCCTTCACAGAAGGCGATGCGGCCTGAATGGTCTCGTACTGCGCTGGTAAAGGCCCCTTTCACGTGCCCGAAGAGCTCACTTTCTAAAAGCTCCGCGGAAAGCGCCGGGCATGATATTTCGGCAAAAGGCTTATTTGCCCGTTTGCTCCACCCATGAATTGCCCGCGCAAGAATACTTTTCCCGGTTCCGTTCTCTCCCGTCAACAGGACGATCGCGTCGGCAGGGGCCACCTGACGGGCAAGATCGAGAGCCCGCTGCATGACCGGGCTTGAAGTGGTCATGTCCACTTCGGGGTTGATGCGGTTCAAATCCGCCTGGAGGGTATCAATGCGCTGCTCCAGTGAACGGAGCTCCGCGACCTTTTGAACGACAAGTTTTACCTGGGCAGGCGTGAACGGCTTCGGGATATAATCTGTAGCGCCCCGCTTTATCGCCTCCACCGCTGTATCGATTGATGCATAGGCGGTAATGACGATTATCTTCAGCCATGGCGATCCTGCCAGCAGCGCCGGAATGAGGTCGAGACCGCTATCTGTTCCGAGACGGAGATCTACAAAAGCCGCGTCATAGGACCGGCGGGCGTTTTCGGAAAGCGCATCCCGGTAATTGCTGACGGCAACAATGGTGTGGCCTTCCATCTCCAGACAAACAGACAGGGTCTTGCGAATATTCAACTCGTCGTCGACAATTTACTTCAGTAAATTGCTCATGATTTCTTTCATCTTTTCAATGTCATACGGAACGTCGATAGCCCGGCAGAAGCCATGCTTCTTGAATTCTGAAACGATAGGATCATCTGAATAGCCGCACGTAATGACCGCTTTAACATAGGGATCTATTGCGAGCAGCTCCTTCATGGCCTCTTTGCCTCCCATGCCGACGGGTACAGTTAAATCCAGGATAACCACGGAAAACGGCTGTTCCTTTTCTTGTGCTGTTCTGTAGAGATCAACAGCTTGGCTGCCATCGCTTGCGAACTCAACGTCATAGCCGAGATAGTTGAGGACAATACCTGTTGCATTGCGTACCGTTTCCTCATCATCCATGACAAGAACCTTCCCCTTTCTTGTAACGGTCCTGTCCGTCTCTTCTGTCTTTAATAATCCCTCCTGAGGCGACGCAGGCAAATACACAAAAAAGATAGACCCACTACCCGGTTCAGATTCAACGGCGATAAATCCATCATGTTTCTTGATAATCGAATAGCAAATGGCGAGTCCCAATCCCATCCCCCGCGCCCTGCCTGTCGGCTTGGTCGTGAAATAAGGATCGAATATCTTCTCCAGATCCGATTCGGGAATACCCACACCATGATCCTTAACATGCCATTTTACATACTTGCCTTCTTTCAGAGGGAGCCCGTTCGCTGCTTTTACGTTCACATTCTCAGCATGAATGGTTACGGTTCCGCCTTCAGGCATAGCTTCCCGGGCGTTGATGACCAGGTTATGGATCACCTGCCGGATCTGTACATCATCCATTTCAATACTCCAGAGATCACCGGGCAGGGAAAACTCACACCGTACATTGGAACCGGAGAGGGATAGATCAGAAGTATCCACCAGCAACTGCGAAAGGGAACCAACCTTTCTTATGGGTTCACCTCCCTTGGCAAACGTAACCAGGCGATGAGCCAATTCTTTTGCCTGAAGTCCTACCTTCTCCGCTATCTCCAAACCTTCCCCCAAAATCTCTTGCTGTTCATCGGTGAAAGATAATTTCGCAGCAAATATATTGCGCAACATGACAGACAGCAGGTTATTAAAATCATGCGCTATCCCACCGGCAAAAATCCCGAGGGACTCAAGTTTCTTTACCCTGATTAACTCCTCTTCCGCCCGCTTGCGCTCCGTAACGTCCTCGAGGGTCTCTATGGCGCCGACAAGATTCCCCTGAGAATCCCTGATCACTGCTGCCGTAAAACGAAGCCATTTCCCGCTATCACCCAGTTCCGGGAAAAAGTCCGTCGCCTCATATGCCTCATCCAACAAACGGGACTTCATGTACTTTTCATAATACCACTGAGGAATCGCTTCCAGAGCCTGGTCCACCAGCAGGTCAGCCATACAGGGCCTCTCCTTGCTGTAGAACGCCCTCCAATAGTGTGTTGTGCCGATGACTTCTTCAGCTTTGATACCACTGAGTGCTTCCAATGCCTTGTTCCAGAAGAGCACCCTGTGGTCCTTCCCGATTACAAAGGTAGGAAGGGGAGAACTTTGAATGATGCTTTGCAACCTCAGTTCACTATTTTTCAGAGCCTCTTCCGCATGTTTCCGTTCTGTGACATCCTCCAGGGTCTCTATGGCGCCAATCAGACTCCCCTGAGAATCCCTGATCGCTGCAGCAGTAAATCGAAGCCATTTTCCACTTTTTCCCAGTTCCGGAAAAAAGTCTGTTGCCTCATATGCCTCCTCTATCAACTTTGACTCGGTAAACTTATCAAAATACCACTGAGGAATTGCTTCCAGATCCTGATCTATCAATAGATCAGCCATACATGGTCTCTTTTCGTTGTAGAACGCTCTCCATTGTTCAGTTGTACCAATAACTTCTTCAGCCTTAACGCCACTGAGTTCCCCCAATGCCTTGTTCCAGTCTAATACTCTATGATCCTTCCCGATCACAAAGGCAGGTATTGGAGAGCCCTGAATGACTCTATGTAATCTTTGTTCACTCTCCCTAAGCTTCTCTTCTGCCTGTTTGCGCTCAGTGATATCCTCTGTGACACCATCGATCCACTTGATTTCACCATTTTCATCATATTGGACGGTTGCAGTGACTGAAGCCTTGATTGGAGTGCCATCCCTCTTGCGAAGATCCAATTCCTCGTTTCGCACATATCCGAATTCCTTGATCTTCGCAACGAACTTTCCCCTGCCTTCCAGATCAATATAAAGCTTGGAAATAGGAACATTCATGAATTTCTCAAGCGATTCATACCCGAATATCTTTACCATCGCTGGGTTCACCTGTAGATAGTGTCCCTCAGGATCACCGGTACTTCGATATACCCCTACGTTCACATTCTCGACGAGCGTCCGGTATCTTTCTTCACTCTCCCGAAGGGCTTTTTCAGCATTCCTTAAAGTGTAAAAAACCGGCGCAATCAAGGCCACGCCTACCACCATCACGACCGATATAAAAACATCAACCCACTCATTGACAAGATTGATTTCAGGCGTGATTATAATTGAGAAAACGGGCAAAACATCTATGATACGCCCTATGACCATAAAAACAAGCCCTGTAGCAATTAAAATCCATGCGGCACGGACTTCTGTAATTCTAATGAGTCTCAGCGCCAAAAAGGCTGCCACCATTTGCAGTAAAACAGCAATTAATAAAATAGTTTCAATCATGACAGAACTTCGCCACTCCAATTGAAGTTCCCCTCAACCTGCTGCGGGGAATCCTCGCTCCTTATAAAAATAATTATTAATCGCATCCACTCGCTAACCGAAAAGCAAGCTTCGGGAAGTGCGCTCGCTACGGATTCAAATACGAATAAATTTCTTCTCCGATATTTACAATGTGCTAATTTTCTATCATAAAAAGAAACCAAATTGAAGAAATTAAAATAAATTATTTACAAAGATTCCTCGCATTGACCGGGAGCGCAACCATTAGACTCTCCCTTTTTATGAGGTGTAGGGGCGCATTTTTCGCCCGTCTCCCGCAGGAAATGGATTCTCCATGATACATAATTCATACTCAACACCTCCTGTACGGCAGAGTGAATACATCACAAGTTAAGCTTTTGTACATTTTGCTAAATCGTCAAAAATAAGTTGACACAATCCATGGCTTATGGTAAGCGCACTCCCGTCACTTTTTTAGTGACAGTTCTTGCGTTTTAAGCAAAACATACTTGTCATCAGTTACAAAAGACGAGACCTGAATAAATCTCTATCATTTTAGGAGATAATATTGAAGCTCCATGAGATAAAAGATCTTCTTGAAGCGGAAGTCATCATCGGTGAAAACCAGTTAGATATGGAAGTAAAGACGGCTTTCGTCGCCGACCTGATGAGTGATGTCCTTGCCTTTGCAACAGCAGAAAGTCTTTTAATTACGGGGTTAACAAATCCGCAGGTTGTAAGAACAGCAGATGTGCTTGATATCGCTGCTATTATTATGGGTCGAGGGAAAAGGCCTTCCCCGGAAACATTCCAATTAGCGGAGGAATTGAATATCCCCATTCTTACAACGAAGTACATCCTTTTTGAAATCGCAGGACGTTTATATGCAAAAGGGATTAAAGGTTGTATAGAAAAAGTGGGGGGTAAGTAATCGTTACCGTGGATGATAAACCATTATATGAAGGAAGTTTTACTGTCGTCGGCGGCAATTTTGACAATGCCGGGGCGGTAGCAAGCAATATTAAAGCGATCCTGAAGAAAATGGGTCTTGCCATTGATATCGTCAGGAAAGCCGCCCTCGTTGCTTATGAATCTGAAATCAATATAGTTGCTTATGCAAGAAAAGGAATGATTCGTCTCCGCGTCGTGCCCGATTGTATTATGATAGAGGCTATCGATGAGGGTCAGGGGATTCCCGATATTGATCTTGCCATGCAGCCCGGATGGTCAACAGCGAATCAGAAAATCAGGGAAATGGGATTTGGTGCGGGAATGGGACTGTGCAATATAAAAAGTTTTTCCGATAATTTTCACATTTCATCCGAAACTGGTAAGGGAACACATCTGAAAATGATTATTAAAACAAATTGTACCTCTTGAAATAGTTGAGAAAAGGAGTTTGATGACGTGGATTTAGAATCTATCGTCAAAGCCTTGAATCTTAAAATAAGATCCGGCGAAGACAAGCTGAAAACGGAAATACAGGGCGGATACACAGGAGATTTATTGAGTGATGTCATGGGAAACAGCAAGGAAGGTGACATCTGGATCACCCGTCAGGTCCATCAGAACATCGTTGCCGTTGCCAGCCTTAAAGAACATGCCGGAATCATTCTCGTTCAGGACATTGAGCCGGCAAAGGATACTCTTGAGAAAGCAATAAAAGAAGGTATTCCGATAATGATATCAGATCTCTCTGCTTTTGAGGTCACCGGCAGGATATACGACTTAATTAAAAAAACGGATTAATACGGAAGAAAACAGAAGAAATGACCATGATGTCGGTCTTTTCTTCATGTGGATACTAAATTTTTATGCTCAGGGCTTTTCGCTGCGATCTTCATGTACACACATGCCTTTCACCCTGTGCAGATTTGGACATGTATCCAAGTGCTGTGGTTGAGAGATGCATAGCCGAAAAACTGGATATCATTGCGATCTGTGATCACAATGCCTCGGAAAATATGCAATTTGTATTGAGGTCAGCTGAGGGGAAACCCCTTACGGTCCTCCCGGGGATGGAAATAACAAGCAGTGAAGAAGTTCATCTGCTGGCTCTTTTTGATACACTGGGCGACCTGAAGAAGATCCAGAATATTATCTACGATCATCTTTCCGGTACGAATCGAGAGGAAGTATTCGGATGCCAGGCGATCGTTAACGATTTAGACGAAGTGGAGGGCTTTAACGAAAGATTTCTCCTCGGAGCGACCAGGCTATCGTTTCAAGAAATCATTCATCACATTCACAGTTTCGGCGGCCTTGCGATTGCCTCCCACATTGACCGGGAAAGCTTCAGTGTCATCAGCCAGTTAGGTTTTTTAGACCCGGACATTCCTCTTGATGCACTTGAAGTAACGCATCAGACAGGAATAAAAAATGCACGGATAAAATATCCGGAACTGTCGAGTTACCCCTTTATCGAGTCATCAGATGCGCATTTTATCAAGGACATCGGACAGGGGACGACAACCATGTTTCTCGAAAGAGGAACAATTGCTGAGTTAAAAATGGCCTTTGAACATAGGGGTGGAAGATATATTCAGGAGTAATGATTGCTTGAACTTTCACTGCATATCCTGGATATCGTGGAAAACTCTACCAGGGCCGGTGCCAAAACGGTAAATATTACCATTATTGAAGACACAATAAGGGACATCCTGTCCTTAGAAATACGGGATAATGGATCCGGTATGAGCGAGGATGTTCTCAAAAAAGCCATGGATCCATTTTTTACAACAAAAACGGTTCGCAACGTCGGGTTAGGGCTTCCGATGCTTGCGCAGGCCGCAGAAAGAACAGACGGTAAATTTATTATAGAATCGAAGGGAGGTGAAGGGACAAGGGTTGCAGTTGAATTTAAGCTTAGACATATTGACCGACAACCCCTTGGCGATATCGCAAGTACCCTGGTCACACTGATTGCGGGAAATACGGATGTTGATTTCATATACCGCCATAAACATAATGATCAGGAATATATTTTAGATACAAGAGACGTCAAGAGAGAAATTGATGATGTGCCGATTAATCATGTGGAAGTCTTACATTTCATCAGGGAACATGTTCGAGAGGGCATGATGGAAATAGGAGCCGAAGCATGAATTTTCTATTATCAAGGAGGAATTAGTGCATGAAAGCAAAAGCGGTAAATGTTGATATTGATATATCAAAGGAATTTACACCGGAACAGCTAAAAAAATTAGACGAAATCATTGCCATGAATAAAGACAAGGCAGGCTCATTGATTCCTGTTTTGGAGCAGGCGCAGATGGTACTTGAATTTCTGCCGATGCCTATTCTGAAAATCATCGCTGCCGGGCTTAATCTGCCTCTGAGTCGAGTCTATGGCGTGGTGACGTTTTATTCATTCTTTACGATGACCCCGCGCGGCAAGCATACCATGCGCGTGTGTCTGGGTACTGCCTGCTATGTTCGCGGCGGCAAGGCAATATATGATACCATCAAGAAAGAGCTTAAGGTGGAAGAGGGAGAAACGACTCCGGATAGGCTCTTCACCTTGGAAACAGTGCGTTGTGTAGGCGCCTGTGGTTTGGGACCGGTCATCTTCGTCGGTGATAACGTCCACGGGAGGTTGAAACCAGCGAAGGTCAAAGCAGTAGTAAATCAGTACAATTAATAAGGATGAGAGGATAAGCTATGGCAAAATTATCGATAGCAGATTTGAAGAAAATCAAGGATAAGGTTCATTCAGAAACCTCATTGAGAGAGGGCGGCCAACGGGCGAAAATTACCGTGCATATGGGCACGTGTGGTGTCGCCGCCGGTGCGAGAGCAGTGATGGATTCATTGATGAGTGAGATTGCGGAAGCAGCGGTATCGGATGTCATGGTGACAACATCCGGCTGTGCAGGGATGTGCAGTAAAGAACCCATGGTCACGGTAGAACTAATAGGGAAGGACCCTATCGTTTACGGACAGATGGATGCAAACAAGATGCGCCAGGTGTTTAAACGACACGTCCTGCAGGGAGAGGTTCAGAGCATGTTTGCTATTGCCCGAGGCTAAGGCTATGGGAATAATCGGTAAAGGCACGATGAGTGCTTCCTTACTGAATCATGATATAACTACGTGAAGGAGGATAGTATCCACATGAAAGTGTTTCGTTCGCATTTTTTGATCTGTGGAGGAACCGGATGTCACGCTTCCGGAACCCTTAAAGTGAAACAGGCGTTACAGGGAGAGATTGATAAACGGGGATTTACAGATCAGGTGAAAATTGTTGAAACCGGTTGTAACGGATTTTGTGCCCTTGGCCCCATCATGGTGGCCTATCCGGAGGGTGTCATTTATATGTCGATGAAACCGGAGGACATGCCCGAACTGGTGGAAGAACATCTCGTGAAGGGAAGAGTTCTGGAGCGGCTTCTTTACAAAGAACCAATGACGCAAGAACTCATCCCGGCAATGAATGACATACCCTTTTTCGCCCTCCAGAAGCTGATAGTATTGAAAAACAGAGGCAGGATCGATCCGGAAAACATCGAAGAGGCCATTGCCAGAGACGGTTATGCGGGTATGGCAAAGGCACTTACAGAAATGACTCCTGATCAAATTATCAAAGAGGTCCTTGACTCCGGATTGCGCGGAAGAGGCGGCGCCGGTTTCCCCACGGGCCTCAAATGGAAGTTCTGCTCACAGTCGCCCGGTGATGTAAAATACATCCTGTGTAATGCCGACGAGGGTGACCCTGGCGCCTTTATGGACAGGAGTGTTCTCGAGGCTGATCCTCATGCCCTCCTTGAAGGCATGGTCATCGGCGCCAAGGCCATTGGGGCTCACCAGGGCTATATCTACTGCCGTGCAGAGTACCCCCTGGCTCTTCATCGTTTGCAGATTGCAATCGACCAGGCAAAAGAATATGGGCTTTTAGGAAAGAATATCCTGGGAACGGGATTTGACGTTGATATTGAGATTTATCAAGGCGCCGGAGCATTTGTCTGCGGTGAAGAGACGGCCCTGATGACATCCATCGAAGGTAAGCGCGGTATGCCGCGGCCGAGACCACCATTTCCGGCCATTGCCGGACTTTGGGGCAAACCGTCCGTTCTGAACAACGTTGAAACATTCGCCAATATCGGTCAGATTATTTCGAACGGGTCATCCTGGTATAACGCGATAGGAACAGAGAAAAGCAAGGGTACCAAAGTATTCGCCCTGACGGGCGATGTGAACAACGTCGGTCTTGTTGAAGTTCCCATGGGAACTACCCTCGGGCAGATTGTATACGACATCGGCGGCGGCATTCCCGGCGGAAAGAAGTTTAAGGCGGCTCAGTTGGGTGGGCCTTCCGGCGGATGTATCCCCACAGAGCACCTCAATGCCCCGATCGATTACGAAAGGGTAACAGAGCTGGGAGCCATTATGGGTTCCGGCGGTATGATCGTCCTGAACGAGGATAAGTGCGCCGTCGATATGGCCCGCTTCTTCATGGATTTCGTCCAGGATGAATCCTGCGGAAAGTGTACACCCTGTCGGGAAGGTACAAAAAGGATGCTTGAGATTTTGACCAACATCACCAAAGGCAAGGGCAAGGAAGGAGATATCGAACTCCTCCAGGAGATGGCCGTTATCATTAAAAATGCGTCTCTCTGCGGCCTCGGGCAGACAGCACCGAACCCGATCCTCAGCACCATCCGCTACTTCAGGAATGAATATGAGGAACATATAAGGGATAAGAAATGCAGAGCCGTAGTTTGTTCGGCCCTCTTCAAGTCGCCCTGCCAGCATACATGTCCCGCGGGAATGGACGTACCCGCTTATATCGCTCTTATCCGGGCGGAACGCTTCAGCGATGCTTATAAGGTCATGTTAAAAACAAATCCCTTCCCCTCCGTATGCGGGAGAGTGTGTGACCATAAGTGCCAGGCAAAGTGCCGCAGAGGCAATCTTGATGAACCCCTTGCCATCAAATTCCTGAAGAGGTTCATCACGGACAACGCACCAAGACCTGTGACGGCACCGGTTCCGGTAACCAGAAAAGAGAAGATCGCCGTTATCGGCGGAGGACCTTCCGGTCTCACAGCAGCTCGTGATCTGGCGTTGCGCGGATACAAAGTAGTTGTATTTGAAGAGCTACCCACGGCAGGTGGAATGCTTGGCTGGGCCATCCCTGCCTACAGGCTTCCCAGGAATACTTTGGCCAGTGAGATTAAAGACAATGTCGAATCACTGGGCGTGGAAATCAAGTGTAATACCCGAGTGGGCAAGGACATTTCCTTTGAACGGGTAAACAAAGACTTCGACTACATCTTCCTGGCTACAGGAGCCCATAAAAGTCAGCCCATGGGCGTACCCGGAGAAAACCTGAACGGTGTCTTCGGTGGCGTTGAGTTCCTGAGAGATTTTAATGGCGATGAAGATGCCTGGGTGAGCGGCAAGAAGTCGCTCGGTTCAAAAGTGGCTGTCATCGGCGGCGGAAACTCAGCTATTGACGCTGCTCGTGTAGCTCTACGTCTTGGCGCGTCTGTTACAATCCTCTACCGACGTGAGAGAAGAGACATGCCGGCTGCCGAGGAAGAAATCATCGCCGCTGAAGAAGAAGGGATCAAGATTGAATATCTGATCGCCCCACTCAAGATTGACGAAAAGAACGGCAAGGTGAGCGGGATTACCTGTGAGCGCATGAAACTGGGTGATTTTGACAAGAGCGGGAGAAGGAGACCTGTCGCGATTGCGGGCTCTGAATTTACTCTCAGCGTGGATGCCGTTATAGCATCCATCGGTCAGGTACCGGATATGACCTTTGTGCCCAAGGACAGTGGCGTAAATGTCAACAAGAGGTCAACATTTGATCTGGCGTCCGGAAGCAAGTCCCAGACGACCAACCCGAAGTTCTTTGCGGGAGGCGACGCCTTGACAGGACCGGACACCGTGATCGGCGCCATCGCTGCAGGACACCAGGCCGCACGTGATATGGATGCCCATATCAGGATGATTAATGGCGAACCGGCATACGAAGAACCTGCGGAAGAAAAGATCGACATCCCATTCATCATTGACGAGGAATCAGAAGAAGCTCCACAGGCGAAGATGCCTGAGTTGCACGGCCCAGACAGGAAACGTAACTTCAAGGAAGTCGAGCTTGGTTACAAGAAGATGATCGCTGTCCTGGAGGCAAGCCGCTGCCTGCGGTGCGACGCTGAAGTCGACTGATTTTCCCTAATAAGATTGAGTAAAAAGAATCGCAGTGTACCCCGTCCTATTGAGCGGGGTACACTGTTTTAAGTAACAAAAACGGATATGTGAAGAGTAATCGGACTTGGCCGTGGTAAAAGAAAAGGATCAAATGATCTGAAAGTTCTTAGTATCTAAGCTTTGACAGACAGATTATGTCATAACTGAGAGCACGTATTCTGGCAGAAATACACCTATATCATATATGACATATGCTTTTGAATTCATTCAATTTTTTTGCCAATAATGCTTGACAATACCAGGCATAAAGTGTATACGGAGCCACTTTGTTCGTATCTCGATAACTACCTGCAATTCCTATATGTTCCGCACTGTAAAGGTATGGGTGTTTATGCAAAGATGAGTACTTGTTGGCAAGCCCCCACCCGAAATGTATCGAAGCTCTTTGATTATAAATATTATAAATAAAAGGGTAGCTCTTTCTAAAGATGTTAATAGGATTCATCCATATTCACTCGCCGCCATCATAATCGTGCAGTGGTGCTGACATCGAACATTACCTGATTATTACACACTATATATTTTTATTCTCCGCAGCTTATTTCCAATATAAGGTTTTACCTTAGCTCAGATAAATTTTTTTAGATTTCATGAAAGGAGTCAATAATGGGAACAAACAAATTGTCACTATCGATCGACGGAAAGGAGGTGCAAGCTACTGCCGGACAAACAATTCTGGAGGTTGCGCGGGAAAACAAAATATACATCCCCTCCCTTTGTCAGTATGCTAAAACCACAAATGTCGGCGCCTGCCGCGTTTGTGTCGTTGAAGTTGCAGGGGCGAGAACCCTTGTGGCATCATGCTGTATGCCTATAAGTCCAGGCATGGTAATCAAGACGGATACCCCGGCTGTGAAAGCTGCACAGAAGCTGGTGGTCGAACTGCTTTGGTCATCCGGCGACCATAACTGCCTGACCTGTGAGCAGAACGGAAGCTGTGAATTGCAGAATCTGATCTACTGGCTGGGAATAGAAAAACCACGCTTTGATATCGTTTCTCCCGGATATGACATCGAAAAAACCAACTCGATGATCCAGAGGGACTTGAACAAGTGTGTTCTCTGCGGCCGCTGTATTCGTGCCTGTAACGAAATCCAGGTCAATGAGGTTCTCGATTTTTCCAGACGTGGATTCCGTTCAAAGGTCGGACCCGCCTTCGATACGGACTACATTGATTCGGAATGCTTCTTCTGCGGTGAATGTGTCGATGCCTGCCCTGTCGGAGCGATCACGATGAAGCAGGCAAGATTTGGGGGCCGTCCCTGGGAACTTAAAAAGGTCCACACAACCTGCACCTACTGCGGAGTGGGATGTCAGCTTGATCTCAATATCCACGACGGAAAGATCGTCAAGGTCAGCGGCAACCGGGAATACGGCGAACCCAATGAAGGGAGCCTCTGTGTTAAGGGAAGGTTCGGCATGGATTTCGTGCATAGTCCCGATCGCCTGAAGACCCCTCTTATCAGGAAGGACGGGGAACTAAAGGAGGCAAGCTGGGACGAGGCGTATAGTTACATTGCCGAAAAGCTTGCTTCGATCAAGAAAGTAAACGGGCCTGACAGTGTTGCCGGATTTTCTTCAGCCCGTGCTACCAACGAAGAAAATTATCTCTTCCAGAAATTTATGAGGGCGGTGATCGGAACCAACAATGTCGATCACTGTGCCCGTCTCTGACACTCTTCCACAGTGGCCGGTCTGGCCGCTGCTTTTGGAAGTGGTGCAATGACCAATTCAATTGATGAAATTGAATATACCGACGCTATGTTAGCAATCGGAACCAATACGACTGAGAACCATCCTGTTATCGGCGCGAAAATAAAAAGGGCCGTTCGCCAGCGCGGCGCCAAGCTGATCGTCGCTGATCCGAGAGAAATCGATCTCGTGAAATACGCCACCATCTGGCTGCGCCAGAGGCCCGGCACTGATGTGGCATTATTAAACGGCATGATGAACGTCATTATCTCTGAAGGCCTCTATGACAAGGAATATGTAGAAAACCGCACCGAAGGCTTTGAGGCCATGAAGAAGGTCGTGGAAAAATTCACTCCTGCTTATGTCGAGAAGATCTCAGGAGTACCCGCAGAAGACCTCAAAACAGCAGCACGAATATATGCGGAGGCAGGTAAGGCCACTATTCTTTACACCATGGGTATCACCCAGCACATTACCGGTACGGACAACGTCAAATCCTGTGCCAACCTGGCAATGCTTTGCGGAAATGTGGGTATTGAAGGAGGCGGTGTCAACCCTCTGAGAGGCCAGAACAATGTCCAGGGCGCCTGCGATATGGGAGCACTGCCCGTTGTCTTCACCGGTTACCAGCCGGTAGCCAATGACGAGGCCCGGGCAAAATTCGAGAAGGCCTGGGGTGTATCTCTTCCCCCAAAACCCGGTATCACCATCGTAGAAACCCTGAACGCTGCCCACGAAGGGAAGATCAAGGCTCTGTATGTTATGGGCGAAAATCCTATGCTTTCTGATCCGGACCTGACTCATGCAAAAGAGGCATTAAACCATCTGGATCTTCTGGTTGTACAGGATATATTCCTTACTGAAACGGCACAGCTTGCTCATGTTGTACTGCCTGCCGCATGCTTCGCCGAAAAGGAAGGCACCTTCTCCAATACGGAAAGAAGGGTTCAGCGTGTCCGGAAGGCCGTTGAGGCACCCGGTCAGTCAAAGGCAGACTGGGTGATTATTGCCGAACTCTCAACGAGAATGGGTTACTCCATGAACTATGCATCTCCTGAAGAGATCATGAAGGAGATCAACCAGTTGACGCCAAGTTATGCAGGCATCACCTATGCAAGGCTTGAAAAAGAGGGTCTCCAGTGGCCGTGCCCCAATACGGATCATCCGGGAACCAGATACCTGCATAAAGACAGATTCAGTAGAGGTCTGGGATTGTTCCATGCGATTGATTATATTCCACCAGCGGAAATTCCGGATGCCCAATTCCCGTTTGTGATGACCACCGGGCGCGTCCTTTATCAGTATCACACGGGTACTATGTCTCGTCTGTCGAAGGGTATCACGGAAAGGTGCCCGGAATCGCTCGTAGAGATCAACCCGGCTGATGCGAAAAAACTAAAAATCAAAGACGGACAGATGGTGAAGGTTACCTCCCGTCGCGGTTCTGTTCAGGCAAAATCGAAGATTACCGAACGCTCGGCCAAGGGAATTATCTTTATGAATTTCCACTTCCGGGAAGCAGCCGTTAATTTGCTCACGAATCCCGCCCTTGATCCGATTTGCAAAATTCCGGAATATAAGGTATGTGCGGTAAAGGTAGAAGCGGCTTAAAATAATGAAATTACCGCGCATGCAGCGCGATCACTTGAAAGATGAAAATGGTGAGGGGCTCTCACAGGCCCCTCACCCCAAACCCCGCATATCACCTCACTGAAAAAGGCGTAGATGCGGTTTTTTTTAAAGCCGTCATTGCGAAAGGCAATTACGGCATTCTATAAATTTATGGAGGAATAAGGATTTATGAGTAATGAAAATTTAGAAAGTAAGAGATGGTTGATTGCAATCGCTGCAATCGTCATGCAGCTCTGTCTGGGCACGGTGTATGCCTGGTCAGTCTTTAAGAAACCCTTCATGACCGCCCATGGATGGGGGGAAACGGAAACCCAGGTGACGTTCATGATCTGCATCGGCATGATCGGTATCGCCGCCGCTTTCGGCGGAACCCTGGTTGACAAAAAAGGTCCCAAGTTTGTGGCCACCATCGGAGGTATTCTCTTCGGGATCGGGACGCTTCTTGCGGGTCTTGGCGATTCCATCGGCAACATCTATCTGATCTGGCTCGGTTTTGGCTTCATTGGAGGTCTTGGCAATGGTTTTGGCTACATTACCCCCATTGCAACCCTGATCCGG
>JAPLJS010000029.1 GCA_026388545.1 Deltaproteobacteria bacterium | reverse complement strand
CAGATCGGTCTTATATATGTCCGCCATTGCTGCCACTCGTTTCAATCCCGTTATAAAAAGATTCTATCAGCGTCTCATTGCTGCTGGTAAACTACGCAAAGTTGCGTTGACCGCCTGTATGAGAAAGTTGTTGGTAATCCTTAACACCATGCTAAAAAACCATAGCACTTGGAAGGAGTTACCCGTTTAAAAAAACACTTGACACCTAACACAGTTGCTCTCCCATCAAGGGAGAGCAACTGTGTTTTCCCTCCCCTGATGGGAGGGATGAAAGGGAGGGGGTATTTTCGTAGTAATGACAAAGAGAGACGAAACCTTATTTTTTACGAAACCGTCGTTCTTAATCTTACAATCGAGAGAAGTTTGGATGGCGGATAAATTTTCACAAGATGACTGATATGAGGGTAAATGAAGAGCAAATTGCAATTATTACTGGGTGACGCTGTAAAGGTCTGTATTGATAAAGGATTAATAGAGGCAGCCGCGGTTCCCGTAATTGAAATTGATATACCGAAGGATGCCGCCCACGGCGACTATGCCTCCAATGTGGCGATGGTACTGGCGTCCCGCGTAAAAGGGAGCCTGCCTCCCCGCAGGATTGCAGCAGTCATTGCAGAACATATCCAGGAGAGTAATGACGTGCTTGAAAGGGTAGAGGTTGCAGGTCCGGGGTTTATGAATTTCTTTATAAAGGAGCATATGTGGGCTACCCTTCTTGAAGACGTCGATAAGCTGGGAGATCGTTATGGCGCCTCTGATTATGGAGGAGGGAAAAAGATCCATAGTGAATTCGTGAGTGCCAATCCCACGGGGCCTCTTCATATAGGACATGCCCGGGGGGCTGTTGTCGGAGATGTTGTTGCGAACATTCTTGAGGCATCAGGTTTTTCAGTTTTTCGAGAATATTACATCAATGATGCGGGCAACCAGATGAATAATCTTGGGAAATCTGTTTTGTTTCGCTATCGTGAGCTTCTGGGCGAGGGTATCGAGTTTCCTGACGGCTGTTATCAGGGTGATTATATTAGAGATATTGCCGGAGAGATCATTGATAAAGAAGGCGACATCTATCGTGCAAGGAACCAGGAAGAGGTCGTCCGTATTTTTACCGATTATGCTGCAAGTGCAATTTTGAATGAAATCAAGGAGGATTTGAAGGCCTTTGGTGTAGTTTTTGATAATTACTTCAGCGAGAGCAATCTTTATAAGGATGATCGAGTAGTGCAATTGCTTGCAGAACTTGAGAAAAAGCAATTCATTTACAATGACGGCGAAACCCTCTGGTTCAAGACCACCGATTTTGGAGACGAGAAAGACAGGGTTGTTATCAGGAAGAATGGAGAACCAACGTACTTTGCTGCCGATATTGCCTACCATCAGAACAAGTACGATCGTGGTTTTGATACAATTATCGATGTCTGGGGGGCGGACCACCACGGGTATATCCCCCGGATGGTTGCATGCATTGAAGCCCTTGGACATCAAAAGGATTCTCTGAAGATTATTCTGGTTCAGCTTGTGAGTCTCCTGCGGGATGGAAAACCTGTTGCAATGTCCACGAGAGCCGGCGAATTCGTAACCCTGAAGGAAGTAGTTGACGAGGTAGGGAGAGATGCGGCTCGGTACAATTTCCTTATGAGACGGTCGGACAGTCACCTTGATTTCGACCTGGAACTGGCAAAAAAGCAATCCAGTGAGAATCCTGTTTATTATGTGCAGTATGCTCATGCAAGAATCTGCAGTATCTTAAGAAATGCCGATGAACAGGGCTATGAAATTCCGGGATATGATGAGGTGGATTTGCGTTTTCTGAAACTTCCTGAGGAGCTTAACTTGATCAAGGCCATTTCCCGTCTTCCTGAGGCGATTGAAGGAGCCGCACTGGCCCTTGAGCCACACCGTTTGACATTTTACCTTAATGATCTTGCGGCGCTTTTCCATAGTTACTATAACAAACACAAGGTTTTATCCGATGAAGAGGGGCTTAGCAGGGCGAGGTTATTTTTGATAAAATCTATTCTCATTGTTTTGAGAAATGTCTTAAGATTGCTGGGAGTCTCAGCACCGGAGAAGATGTGATGTTCTCTGAAACAAAGGTGTAAATGGGTCGGAAATGGACTTCTTACGAAGTCGTCGGGATAGTATAACCTATTAGAATAGCTCAATGACATCCAAGAATATTCGTACATTTGAAATAAAAATGGGTAAACGGGCGTTGATTCTGTTTATCATGGGAATGTCCTGTTTGCTTTTTATTGTTTTTCTGTTTGGCGTGACGGTTGGTAAAAATATCGATACCTACCCTGAAAAGTACGCACGTGGTGTTCCGGGTAAGATCTTGGAAAGACTTGGCTTATCATCAAACAGGACGGAGACTGCCGAGATTGTCAGCGAAACATCGAAAGAATCCGCGAAGGCAGGAGGGCAGGAAACAGGTAGTGAAGAGAAAATAGTACCTGAAACAGTACCTGCCGGTACTGATGAAAAACAGCCTGCGGCTCAGGCTACGGTATCAACCCAAAAACAAAAGCCGCCCGCAATGCCTGTCGCCGAACAAGTTAAAATAAAGCCGTCTCCTGTGAAGGAGAAATATCAGATTCAGGTTGTTTCTTTTAAAGAAAAGGATAAGGCCGACCAGTTGTGTAAAAAACTGACGGATCTCGGATTTTCACCAAAAAATGCAGTGATGGAGTTGCCTGAAAAGGGAAAGTGGTTTCGTGTCACTCTCGAAGGTTTTGAAAGCAAGGAACAGGCTCAAAAAGCAGTGGATAACATGACGAGAAAGATCAAAGGCCTGAACTGTGTAATTCATAAAATGGAAACAAAAAATAACTAAAATTAAAGGATGTTTTGTCGGTGAGTCATGTTTGAGACTTTGACGGAAAAACTGGAAGATATATTTAAAAAACTCAAGCGGAGAGGCCGTCTTAATGAAGAGAATGTTGCCTCTGCATTGAAAGAGATACGAATGGTCCTTCTTGAAGCGGATGTCAATTTTAAAGTGGTTAAGGACTTCATAGAGGAAATCAGGACGAGGGCGGTTGGGCAAGAGGTTCTGGAGAGTATAACACCCGGTCATCAGGTTGTGAAGATAGTACACGACAGGCTTGTGGATTTACTGGGCGGGAAAAGCAGTCAGTTAAAGATTGCGAATCGCTTTCCTGCCCCCGTGATGCTGGTCGGTCTTCAGGGGTGCGGCAAGACGACGACAGCAGTCAAACTTGCACAGCTTCTGGTAAATCAGGGTAAGAAGGTGTACCTTGTTTCCGCAGACGTGTACAGGCCGGCAGCCATTCATCAGTTGAGAGTTCTCGGGGAGAAGATCAACGGTGTGGGAATTTATTCTTCAGTTGATGTACATGATCCGGTGAGAATATGCGTTCAGGCCGTTGAAGAGGCAAGGAGCAGCGGCTATGAGGTGGTCATTATTGATACCGCGGGGAGGCTTCATATAGACAACGAAATGATGGATGAGCTGAAACACATCAAAGGTGCAGTTAATCCATCGGAGATTCTCTTTGTAGCAGATGCCATGACAGGCCAGGACGCCGTGAATGTGGCGGGGAAATTTAATGAACTTCTCGGCATTGATGGCGTGATTATGACCAAGATGGATGGAGATGCCCGGGGCGGTGCGGCGTTATCCCTGAAAGCAGTGATCGGTAAACCTATCAAGTTCATCGGTGTAGGCGAAAAAATCGATGCGTTAGAGATTTGCCACCCTGAACGTCTGGCTTCGCGGATTCTCGGTATGGGCGATATCCTGACCTTTGTGGAAAAAGCACAGGCTACGGTCGATGAAAAGCAGGCCCGTGAGCTTGAAAAGAAAATCAGGAAGAACGAATTTACCCTTGAGGATTTTCGGGATCAGTTGAAACAGATCAGGTCGATGGGTTCGATTCAGGATATTATCGGGATGATTCCGGGATTAGGAAAGCTCAAGGCGCTCGCGAATGCGACACCGGATGAGAAGGAACTGACGAAAACTGGTGCTATAATCGATTCCATGACGAGGAAGGAACGTCGGAACTATCTGATAATTGATGGTCAAAGGAGGAAAAGGATTGCCAGGGGAAGCGGAACGACGGTTCAGGATGTGAACATATTGCTGAAGAATTATGCGGAGATGAGAAAAATAATGAAGAAGATGACAACAAAAGGCGGCATGAAATCATTTCGAAGGGGCAATTTCCCCTTTTAATTAAACATAAAATGTATTATAAAAAAAGGTCATCCAGGTTATTATGAATTTTTAGTATAATAAGTGACAATAATTTTCAGGAGGTGATGGGTAACAAGAATGGCGGTTAAGATAAGGTTAGCGCGACGTGGTGGAAAGAGCAGGCCCTATTACAGAATTGTGGTGGCTGATTCCGAATCTCCAAGGGATGGCAGGTTTTTGGAAATCGTTGGTAGTTATGACCCCCAAAAAAATCCAGCAGAGGTTGTCCTGAAAGAGGAACGTGTTGTCGATTGGCTTTCAAAGGGAGCCATACCGACTTTAACAGTATCTCAGTTGTTTGCGAAGAAAGGAATCGCAACGAGAAAATAAGTATCCCGTGACTTTTTCAATGGTTTTACGGTTAGCGTCGATATTACTAATGGGTTTAACGAATAAGTAATCGGTGGAGGTTGTGACGATGAAAGATTTGATCAAGTACATAGCGCAGTCTTTGGTTGATAATCCTGATATGGTAGCAGTGTCCGAGGTGCTTGGCGAACAGACTTCTGTGATCGAACTGAGAGTTGCGAAGGAAGACCTGGGTAAAGTAATCGGCAAGCAGGGAAGAACCGCCAAAGCCATGAGGACTATTTTGAGTGCGGCATCGACGAAACTTCGTAAGAGATCTGTATTAGAAATCATTGAATGAATCGATGGAGTTCTTTGAAATTGGCAAGATAGTTAAGTTCTGCGGTCTCACCTGTCGTTTGAAAGTAAGGTCTTATCTTGAGTCGAATGACACACTTAAATCCCTTGACGAGGTTTATGTGAGACAGGGAAAAGATGAAACGGGCCCCTTCAAGCTGCAAGGTATCCAGATCAGAGGAAGGAGTGTTTTTCTCAAAATGGAAGGTGTCGGGGATATCGAAAGTGCCGAGACGCTTATTGGTTGCCAGGTACTGATTCCTGTAGATAAGCTCAAAAAATTGCCTGAAGATGAATATTACTGGCGGGATATTATAGGCCTTAGAGTCGTGACGGAAGAGGGTCATTTTCTCGGTATAATAGAGGCCATTTTACCTACGGGAGGTAATGATGTCTATGTCTGCAGCAGTGGAGAAAGAGAGATCCTCCTGCCCGGTATTGTCGATGTGATACGCAAGATTGATATAGATCAGGGGATAATGGTTGTACGACTGCTTGAAGGTTTATAAACGTCATGATCAGGTTTGATATCCTTTCCATTTTCCCTGAAATGTTTGAATCCCCTTTTAATTGCAGCATCTTGAAAAGAGCACAAGAGGGGGGGGTAGTGGAAATCCATCTCCACAACATCCGCGATTATGCCGAGGACAAGCATAAGATGACCGATGACGCCCCGTATGGGGGGGGCGGCGGTATGGTGATGAAGGTGGAACCTATCGACAGGGCATTGGCATCAGTAGCACCGGTGAGGGATAATGCCCTGGTAGTTCTCCTGACCCCCCAGGGTGAAACGTTCAGCCAGAAAATAGCCGAGGAAATGTCTGTGTATTCTCGAATTGTGCTCATTTGTGGGCACTATGAGGGCGTTGACGAAAGGGTAAGGGTCTATCTGGTTGACAAAGAAATTTCTGTTGGTGATTTTGTTCTGACGGGTGGAGAGTTGTCGGCCATGGTCGTCGTTGATGCTGTTTCCCGTTTAGTTCCAGGTGTTCTGGGGAATTATGACTCGGCATCGTTTGACTCTTTTTCCACCGGGCTGTTAGAGTATCCCCATTATACACGTCCCGGTAACTACCGGGACTGGCAGGTTCCTGAGGTACTGCTGTCGGGGCATCACCGGGAAATTGAGACATGGCGGAGGAAGGAATCGCTCAAAAGAACATACTTGAGGCGACCGGATTTGCTGGAAAAAATAAAACTGTCTGAAGAGGACAGAAAGATACTCGAAGAAATAAAGAAAAATAATTAGTTACGCGACGCAGAGGAGTTTTTACTATGAATGTTATTGAAATGCTTGAAAAAGAGCAGATGAGAGGAGACATTCCCGCTTTCAAACCGGGTGATACGGTGAGGGTATATGTGAGGATTGTTGAGGGACAGAAACAGAGGATTCAGGCCTTTGAGGGTGTTGTCATCCGGAGAAGACGGGGTGACTGCCGGGCCAGTTTCACGGTGAGAAAGGTATCCTACGGCGTGGGAGTGGAGCGGACATTTCCCCTTCATTCACCGGTTATCGATAGGATTGAGGTAGTCATTCGCGGCAAAGTGCGGCGTTCCCGTCTATACTACTTGCGAGGTCTGAGAGGGAAAAAGGCAAGAATCAAAGAAATGGGGAAGTGACCATTAAGAATGTATACTTTCGAACGGCATGCCCATCAACGTGGTTATAAATTGATAGCTGGTATTGATGAGGCGGGGAGAGGCCCTCTTGCGGGTCCCGTTGTTGCGGCAGCCGTGATACTTTCCCTCGATTATGAAAACACGGAAATCAAAGATTCAAAGCAACTTTCCGCTCGAAAGAGGGAAAGACTCTACGAAATCATAAAACAAGATGCCCTCTCTATTGGCCTCGGTGTTGCTGAGGCATCCATTGTTGATGCCGTAAATGTATTGCAGGCCACTCTGATTGCCATGAAAGAGGCCATAGCGAACCTTTCCATAACACCTGATTATCTCCTCATTGACGGGACGCATCGTATCTTTCTCTCCATACCGCAGGAAACTATCGTTAAAGGCGACTCTCTGAGTCTGTCCGTGGCTTCAGCGTCCATCATCGCCAAGGTTTCACGAGACAGGATTATGGAGATCTATCATCGTCAGTTTCCCCAGTATAATTTTTTGAAGAACAAGGGCTATGGTACGGGTGAACACCGGGAGGCAATTAAAAAATACGGCCATTGCAAGATTCATCGAAGGTCTTTTAGAATTAAAGAAAAGGGCGCCCTCCAGATGAATGCGGAACTGGAATTTTGAAAATAATTTCTGGTGTTGTAAATAAACATGAATTGTTCCGGCAGGATACAAACTGGTAAGAGGGGAGAAGATATCGCTGTTGCCTATTTGAAAAACAGGGGCTATCGGATCATTGAACGCAATTATAAGTGTCTTTTTGGAGAGATTGATATTGTGGCAAAAGATGGCGATACGGTTGTCTTTGTGGAGGTCAAAAGCAGGAAATCAGAAAAATTCGGTGACCCCCAGGGTGCGGTAGGACGGGAAAAACAGAAGAAGATTTCGAGAATTTCCCTCAAGTATTTGGAAGAAAAACACCTTTACCCCTGCGATGCACGCTTTGACGTCGTGGCGATTAAAATGTTACCTGCCGGGAGCATAGTAGAACTCATCCAAAATGCCTTCGAGCTCGTTCCCCCTTATATATGACACCTTATCTATCCTTTAACCTTGAGCCTGGAACCTTTAACCTAGAACCTAAAGGTACTTAGTCACGAGGGACTCTACATATCGTGCTATGGCAACACAGGAAGTCAATCCGGGAGATTCGATGCCGATGAGATTTATCAGTCCGGCATACCCTATATCTTTTTCATCTTTAATGATGAAGTCACGGTAAGGTTCGCCGGGGCCTTGCAGTTTCGGACGGATACCGCACATATCCGGATTGAGAGATTCCAGTTTGATTCCCGGCAGGTAGTTTTTGATGGACTGATAAAACGATATCTTTCTGCCTTCATCAACGCTGTATTCGATTTCATTGATGTACTGGCTGTCCGGGCCGAACTTGACGCGGCTGCCGAGGTCCAGCGTGGCGTGGATACCGAGGCTTACGGTGTTTTCCGGAGGCACAGGATACACCAAGTGATTCAGTTTCGGCGACGGCGAAATGGAGAAGTAATTTCCCTTGCAGTATTTCAGACGGTATCCATGGCGGTCGATGTTCATTCCAGCCATGGCGGCAATTCTGTCGGAATAGAGACCGGCACTGTTAATCAGAACCCTGGTTTGGAATCGGTATTCTCCCCCGTTGGTTTCAAGTTCATATATACCATTATCAGCGTGAATGGTTGTCACTTCTGATCGAAATGCAACCACAGCGCCATTGGCTTCTGCATTTACTAAGAAAGAACGCATCAGGCTATGACTGTCGATTATACCGGTAGATGGTGAATAAAGCGCTGCTTTCGCCCTGACCTCGGGTTCAAGACTCCCAACCTGTCTTTGACCGATCAAGCTGAGATCACTGACACCGTTATGCTCGGCGTACTGCTTGATTCTTTCCAGCTGTTCACATTCACCATCATTTGTCGCGACAATGAGTTTCCCGATCCGCTTATGGGGAATACCGCGCCTTCTGCACAGTTCGTAAAGGAGGCGGTTTCCCTCAGGACATAAGACTGCTTTGAAAAAACCGTGCGGGTAATAAATACCCGCGTGAATAACCTCGCTGTTGCGGCTGCTTGTTTCCTGGCCGAAGCCGGTATTTTTTTCGACGATGAGCACACGTTGATAGTTTGCGGAGAGCTCTTCCGCTATGGACAAGCCGATTACTCCGGCGCCGATTATCGTAATATTGAAGGAGTCGATGCTGCTCATTGACGTTAAAAATGTGTCAGTGGTGGTTTGCCGATGGGATAGACATTGAAGCCGATGTCAAAGCATCGTTTGTGATCAAGGATGTTTCTGCCGTCAAAGATGGAGGCCGGCTTTGTCATGATTTCGAATATTTTCTGAAAGTCGAGGTTCCGGTAAATATCCCACTCGGTCAGCACCGCAATGGCGTGGCATCTCTCTGCCGCCCTGTAGGGGTCTCCTTCGAAGCTGACTTTTCCCTCCACACCTGCCAGGTCCGCCCTCGCATTTCTCAGTGCTTTCGGATCGGTAATAATGATTTCCGCCTTTTCCTCCAGCAGCCTTCTGGCGATGAAGATGGCAGGGCTTTCTCTGGTATCACCCGTGTTGGCCTTGAACGCAAACCCGAAAAGACAGATCTTCTTATCGGCAAGGGTATTGAACATGGTGGTCAGCATACTCAATATAAAGCGCTCCTGCTGGTACTGGTTGATTCTGACAACACTTTCCCAGTAGTCGGCGACCTCACTGAGGCCATAGTGCCGACAGAGATAGACTAAGTTAAGGATGTCCTTCTTAAAGCAGGAACCGCCGAAGCCGACGCTGGCATTGAGAAACTTGCCGCCGATCCTGCTGTCCATGCCGACCGCCTTCGCTACCTCGGTGATATCGGCATCCGTCTTTTCACAGAGGGCAGAGATGGCATTGATGGATGAAATTCTCTGTGCCAGAAAGGCGTTTGAAACTATTTTGGAAAGCTCACTGCTCCAGATATTGGAGGTAATGATCTTTTCCCGCGGCACCCAGTTGGCGTATATTTCCACAAGGGTTTTTCTTGCATCCATACCGCTTTGCGTCTCCCGGGAGCCAATGAGGATGCGATCGGGATTCTCCAGATCCTTCATAGCTGAACCTTCAGCCAGGAACTCAGGATTGGAAAGGACGTCGAAAGAGATAGAGTTGCTTTTGTAATTCAGAATATTTTCCATGGCCAGAGCAGTTTTGACGGGGAGAGTACTCTTTTCGATAACGATTTTTGATGATTCAGAATACTGGAGGATCTGTCTGGCCGTTTTTTCCCAGTATTGGAGGTCTGCCGCCATACCTGAACCCACGCCGAATGTCTTGGTTGGTGTATTTACACTGACAAAGATGATGTCATTGTCCCTGATTCCAGCTTCTATGTTGTTGCTGAAAAAAAGGTTTTTCCCACGGGTTGCCCTGACAATTTCATCAAGCCCTGGTTCATAAAGGGGAAGCTCATCGGAGTTCCATTCGGAAATACGTGTCGGATTGATGTCCACGACGGTAATTCTGTATTGAGGGCATTTGTAAGCTATCATAGCCATCGTGGGACCGCCGACATAGCCGGCGCCGATACACAGGATTTTTTTCTCGAATATCATGCGATCTCCTAATCCTCAAATTACTTTGCGAAAATATTCAATTGTCTTTTCAAGACCTTCTTCCAGGTTTGTTTTCGGTTGCCAGCCAAGCATTTTCCCGGCTAATGAAATATCCGGCTGGCGTTGCCTGGGGTCGTCCTGGGGAAGGGGCCTAAAAACTATCTTTGATCGGTTTCCTGTCTTTCTGATTATGGTCTTGGCTAGATCAAGTATTGTAAATTCATCCGGGTTCCCAATGTTTATAGGACCGATAAAACTGTCAGGGCTATCCATCATTAAAATGAGGCCATCAACCATGTCATCGACATAACAGAACGATCTGGTCTGAGACCCATCGCCATATACGGTGATATCTTCTGCCTTCAGTGCCTGGACTATAAAATTGCTGACTACGCGTCCATCATTCAGGGCCATGCGTGGACCGTATGTATTGAATATTCTAACAATTTTAACCTTAACGTTATTCTGGCGGCGATAATCCATCATCAGGCATTCGGCGGCCCTTTTCCCCTCATCATAACAGCTTCTTGGTCCTATGGGGTTAACCCTGCCCCAGTAGTCTTCCTTCTGGGGATGAATATCGGGGTCTCCGTACACTTCAGAAGTAGATGCCTGAAGAATCTTTGCATTAAGACGTTTTGCCATCCCAAGGGTATTGATTGTCCCCATAACGTTGGTTTTAATAGTCTTGATAGGATTGTGCTGGTAGTGTACCGGAGAAGCCGGACAGGCAAGATTGTAGATTTGATCTACCTCGAGGAAAATCGGATTAATGATATCATGTCTGATCAATTCAAATCGGGGGTTTGCCAAGAAGTGAAATATATTATCTTTGCTGCCGGTAAAAAAATTATCCAGGCAAAGAATCTCGTTGCACTGTTCGATGAGTCTATCACAGAGGTGAGAACCTAAAAATCCTGCACCGCCGGTAATAAGTATACGTTTCATTCTATTTTATCAGGAGATATATCAAAAATCAGTATTAAGTGTTTAATATTTCTTATTTTTAAATCTTCATTCCATCAGGGAGAACTTTGTTTTTTATGGTTTTTTTCTGTCAAGTCTGGTATTAAACGAAAACCATGTAAATATGTCAATAAAAAAAGTACTTTTAAAATAATAAATTGTTCTTGGTGATTTCATTTTTACTTTATGAATGTGGATAAGAAAAAAGGTACATTATACGTCGTGGCAACCCCGATAGGGAACCTTGAAGATATCACCCTCCGGGCTATCCGCGTTCTCAAAGAAGTTCAGCTTATAGCCGCTGAGGATACGAGGAGGACAAAAAAACTGTTGGATTCGTATCAGATTCACACACCCATGACCAGTCTTTATGACCAGATTGAGGAAAGAAAGAGCAGCCTTCTTATTTCCAAAATGAATGAAGGCATGAATGTGGCCTTCGTATCCGATGCCGGAACACCGGGGATATCAGACCCGGGGTATGTGTTTATTAATCAGGCGATTGCTCATGGAATAAGAGTTATTCCTATTCCCGGCGCATCGGCTGTTATCACAGCGCTCTCTGTTTCCGGTCTGCCGATGGATTGTTTCGCCTTTTACGGATTTTTACCTCCACGATCCGGAAAAAGGAAACAATTTTTATCGTTCCTCACGGATGAGACAAAGACTCTGGTATTTTATGAATCTCCCAAAAGGCTGATGGCGTCGCTGTGTGATATTGAGGCTGTACTTGGTAACCGGAAGATGGTCGTATTGAGGGAGCTAACGAAAGTATTCGAAGAAATCGTGCGAGGAACAGTTAATGATGGTATCAATTACTTCCAGGAACGGGTCATCAAGGGTGAAGTGACGTTGGTCGTGGCGGGGAAGGAGAGGATAGCTCGTTTGGTTTCCGATGAAGATATTTCTGCCAGATATAAACAGTTGCATGAAAATTCGGATTCTTCCCGCCGGGACATCATTGAAAAACTTGCCAATGAATTGGGGATTTCAAGGAAGAGGGTTTACCGTCTAGTGTTAAACATGGTTGATAGAGAATAATTGTCCGTACTATTTCCTTGAACAGATCTCGCAGGTGTGATAACTCACCCATATTGTGAGATAATGGAGGGTTAAATACTCTTTTACAAGGCAGGACCGTATATGGATGCAATATCAAAACATTTAGTTGGTGTGTTACAGGAAGGCAGCAAGGAAACTGTCGGAGATACCAGGGAGGAAAGTGTCCTTATAGACGGTCGTTTATTGAAACCGGATGAAAAGATTTATGAACTCGTTGATGTTATCGACGATAGTAGTGGCCTTGAAACCAAACAGGATCGAGAAATTATTGTCATTGATGGCCGGGTATATGAGAGAGTCTCAAGGCCGGATGACAAAGTCTATGATCTTGTGGATGTTGTCGAAAAGAGTTCCGGTTTGTCTCTTCATAATTCAGGCCTTAATGATGAAATAATAAAAAGGATTACTGACATTACGGAGAGGATCACGAGAGAGATAGTTCCGGAGATTGCCGAAAGAGTGATCAGGGAAGAGATTGATAAATTAAAAAGATGAGAAGGAATATTTTCATTCTATTTTTACTTGTAGCTTTGATATTTCCCTTAACCTCTGTGGCATTTTCACAGGATGATAGTGATATCCAGATAGTAGACGCTGAGGGTACCGGTATCATAATAAATGATGATTTAGCCAGTGGGCGAAAGAGTGCCATCCGTGATGCTCTACAAAAGGCTGTAGAGCATGTGGTAGTAACGTTAATCCCTCCTAAAACCGTGGCAAATAAATCTCGGGTAATCAGAGATGGTATTTATGCCAAAAGTGATGAATATGTTCATGATTACAGAATTATTAGTGAGAAGCAAGCTCAAACGGTCTATAGAGTAAATGTAAGATCAACGTTATTTACAAGCAGTATAAAGGATGATCTTAAAACCCTCGGGCTTCTCAAGGCGGGAAAGACCATGCTACCGGTTACTACGGTAGCCATTACAATCCGGGGTCTAAAAAGTTATTCCGATTATGTAAAAGTAAAAGAACTGCTGAAGACCAGGGTAATGGGTGTAAAGAATGTATATCAGCGCCGTTTTGAATGGGGGATGGCACGGCTGGATTTAGATATTCAGGGAACCGTTCAGTCCCTGACTGATGAGATTGCAAAAACGGGACACTTTTCTGTGAAAAGCAACCGTATGGATCAGAATTATATTGAAGTTACTTTTTTGAAGTAGGAATATGCTTGATGATCTTAATCGAGTGTTGGTAATTTTAGTGCTATGGTTAACCAATGATGTCTAGATTCAATCATATTGTAATGCTGGTAATTGCATTAATTATGGTGCAGGGGTGTGCATCGAAAGGACCCCAGAGAGTGAATTCCGATTATAGTAAAAAGGGTACAAGACTTATTGCCATATTACCTGTGAAAAATAAGACAGCCAATGCAAAGGCGGGTCAGATATTAAGAGAAATGGTTCTTAACGAACTGTATTTTAAGGGCTATCCCAAAATCCCTTTACAAGTGATTGATGAAAAAATCCTTAAAATCTATAAAGAAGGTGTGGATTATAGAAGAGAGGATATTCCTCCGAAGGCCATAGGTGAACTCCTTGGTACCGATGCGGTCCTTTATACTACTTTGGATGAGTGTTCCACTTCCTTCTCAATTATTTACGCGCCTACGCATGTTTCCGTTGTTTTTGAGCTGCGGAGTGCAAAGACGGGTGAAACGCTCTGGAGTTCCCAGTATAGAACCGTCAAAAGGAATTACGGGATTTCGCAGGAACAGCTCGAGATGGAATCGTTCCAGGTCTACGAGCCGGCTATCCAGGAAGTTGTGGACAAGGCCATGAAAACTCTTCCCGATGGTCCTGATTCAGCGACATAGCAGTGGTTACGCAATGCATTACGTACTGAGAAGGTTTTTATAGCGCTGCAAAAGTCTTACCCCGTGAATCTTCTGTAATGGAGAAATGAATATTAAACACTAAATAAGGAGACGCAGATGAAGAAAATAATCATTTTTTTGTTTATGGTGTCATTTGTGTTGACTGGTTTTCAGCAGGTTGAAGCAAAAAGAGTTATGGAGCTGAAAATCGGCAAGGGCGAAGCGAAAGTTAACCTTT
>JAPLJS010000028.1 GCA_026388545.1 Deltaproteobacteria bacterium | reverse complement strand
ATCATGGCATCAGCACCTATGTCTTTAATATTTAACATGATTCATACCATTTTCGGGAAACAGTGTCAAGAGAAATATGCACAAATGTTAAATTATTTTAACGCCTTACACTAATAATGACTTTTTACGATGTCGTCAAACGTAGCTCTTGAAGAAAATGCTTGATTTCAAACAGAAATAAAGGATGTTGATTTCTCAGCGATCATGATACGGTATAATCACGCTGGGTTTTTTATTTAAACCGGAGGTAAATTTTTTGTATGGAGCAGGCGGGAGCGTTGAAGTGTGGACAACTTCCTGTTATCGATGATTGACTGATTTTGAGAATCATGCGAGAGTACAAACGGTAATGGTTGAAATGGTGTGGCACCGCCGGGAAACCGGATGGCAAAACGGAGAAAACAAACTTCAACCTACGGTATTGGAAGAAACCAGTTTACTCGACAATAAATTGTTTGACGAGGATAAATTATGAAGAAACGTTTTTCGGGTCATTTTCCGCCCTCAAAAAGTGACATTAAGCATCTTTGGGAAAGTTGTCTGTTCACAGTGGATGCTAATATACTCTTAAATCTCTACAGATATTCTGATTCGACTCGTAAAGAAGTCTTGCAGGTATTCAAGGCTATAAAGGACCGATTATGGCTTCCACATCACGCAGCTCAAGAGTATTTCAATAATAGGTTAGCAGTCATATCTCAACAAGAAAAGGCATATGAGGAAGCCATAAAGACGATACAGACTCTTCAAAGTGATTTGAGTAATGTCAAGCAGCATCCGTTTATTAGCGACAAGCTCATGAAGAAACTATCCGCCGTGATAGAAGAGGTTGTAGGCGAGCTCGGGGCGAATAAAAGCGTGCATACCAAACGAACTCAAGCAGACGAGATTCAAGAAGCCATCGGTAACTTGTTTAACGGCAGGGTAGGCGTTCCCTATTCAGAAGAGGACTTGGAGAAGATCTGCAAAAAAGGGGAAGATCGTTACACCCGCAAGGTGCCACCAGGATACAAGGATGATGGGAAGGATGATACATCCTCCATCCTTTCTAAGTATAGAAAGTATGGCGATCTGATTATATGGCGGCAGATAATCGATAAGGCCAACGAAGCCAAGAAAGGAATAATATTTGTCAATGACGACAAGAAAGATGACTGGTATCTGATTTTCAGAGGCAAGTCGCTAGGCCCGCGACCTGAGCTCATAATTGAGTTTCTCAATAAATGTAGTCAGAGTTTCTACATGTATCAAGCCGACCGTTTCTTAGAGTTCACTGCAGACTATTTAAAACAGGAGATCACTCCAGCGAGCGTAGACGAAATCCGTGATCTAAGACGTCAGGACCTAGCGCGGAGAGAACATTTAATGAAGTTTCGACAAGAAGAGGCAATGCTCAGGGCCAGAGCCCGTCACACTGAAGTCCGCATATCGAAATTCCAAAAAAGAATAGCGTATCTACAAGAAAAGTTAGAATTTTTGCAGCAGAAGCAGGCCGTCATCAAAGAACGTTTGTCTACTTCAAAGGACAATGATTCTGGAAAGTTAGAGCAAATTCCTGTATACATGAGAGAGTTAGAACAAGCGCAAATGGAGTACCATCAAGTACGTCTGGAATATGAAGATATTCAAAAAGATTATGCAATGCATCAAAATATGCTTTCCGAACTGGAGTTTCGACTCGACGAGCATGGGTGGGGACGCGAAAATCAGTAATGCGGCGACATTGATTTAAGGTCAAAAGATGACAGCGTCGAGCCAATCACTGCATCGGATCGTACCCACGGTATACCTTGTGTTCCTTTCAATTCATAATTCTTAACATTTCCTAAAGTCCCGTATACTTGACTCGTGAATTCAGTCAAGGCTCAATTCAACAGATTATCAACTCAAAAGTACGCATCAACCGGACGAACCATAATAAAGTTCTCTATAAAAACAAACAGTTGATGCCTTCCGGACTGGAAAGTCCGGCCTACCGATCAAGCGGTTATATTTATCTTGTTCTCTCTCTTCGGTTATATTATGATCTAGGAGTAAGTTATGATGCTTTCGGCTGATTGATTTAAACAAGACGTTGTATTGTAGAGGAATGGGTATTGCGGTATAATTTTGCAAAGGGAGAGAGGGGTAAATTTTACAGGCAGGATATTCAATTGAATCTACCTGTTTATCTGGAGCCGGATGTGAAGAAGTATTTTCCTGATTCCGATGCGGTCAACGAAGCCCTCCGTTGTCTGCTGCCTTTATTGGGAAAAAAGAAAATCAAGCCCCCGACAAAACATATCTAATGTTCATCAATTCTGTTATTGAAACAGGTTGTCAACCAGATAAGCGTTTTTTCTTCATTTCTCCTTGATCAGACAACAAACATTCTCAGGGTGAGATCGTCTTGTACGAGTTCAAACACTACAAATGGTTATTATTTGATTTTTCAAACTTGTACTTTTACGTATAGGTAGGTTTTAGCGAGATATGCCAGTCCTTAATTTCTTACCTTTTAAACTTGAAAGTACGCATTAACCGGATGACCCAAAAATATTCCGGGAAATCCCGTTACCGGCATCTGCTTTTATTTTGTTAAATGTCCTTTCAAAAAAATCTTGTTTCTGTTTCGGAACGATCCGTGCGCCTTCATAATCAATGATCAACCTGCCCTCAAGATGATCAATTTCATGCTGTGCAACACGGGCAGGGTAATCCGCATAGCGTTTGTTTATTTTACGGCCGTTGACATCATACGCCCTAACCTTGATCTCAGGAAATCTGCTGACTTCGACCTGGATTTCCGGGCACGAGAGACATCCCTCGGCCATCGTCACCATTTCTCCCCGTGCCTGAGTTATCCGTGGGTTGACCAAAAGGTCATAGTCGTCTTCAGTTTTTGACCAGCCCTTCTCGTCAAAACCCTTGTTCCTGAAAATTATTATTCTTTTAGTGATACCGATCTGCGGCGCCGCCAGACCTGCGGCATCATCCAGTGCAAGGAAGGCATCGATGAGAGTCTTAATCTCTCTTTTTGTTTTTTCATCAAACGGAACCGGTATATCTCTACAAAGTTTCCTCAGAACGAGGGTTTGCTCTTCATTGATTCCCTCATTGTTCCAGAGGGTTAAAACTTTTACCTTTGACATTATTTTCCCCTAAAAAGTTTGTTTCAGATAATCCTATAGCACCCCTTATCTATTATTTCAAGAGGCTTGCGATCTTCAAATACCCTTGATAATTTTATGGATGTCTGTTAGCTTCCCGGCATTGTTCAACCTTTGAAAATCATCAACGTAAAAAGAGCGCAGCCTTGATAAATGCCATCATCACGAGAAAGGCAAAGCAGGAATTTGCCAGACTAATGCAATTTGAAAACGGAGGGTCACCGAAAATAAATTCCGGCGACTCGAAGAAATTGCCCCTTTTGTATATCCACATCCCCTTCTGCGAAAAACTCTGTCCGTACTGTTCCTTCCACCGCGTGGTCTTTGACAGCGCCCTTTGCCATGACTATTTCAAAGCCCTCAGAGGCGAGATCATGCTTTATAAAGATAAGGGGTATGATTTCGGCGGTATCTACGTGGGAGGAGGAACGCCCACAATCCTGATTGAGGAACTTGAGGAAACACTGGAGCTTGCCGGACAGTGTTTTTCGATCCGGCAAATCTCTGTCGAAACCAATCCAAACCATCTGACAGAAGAAAACATCGCTGTTCTTAAGCGCGCCGGTGTAAACCGGCTTTCCGTTGGAGTGCAGAGCTTTGACGATCAACTGCTTCGGAATATGGATCGATACGAAAAGTACGGGAGCGGTGAGATCGTAGCCCAACGGTTATCGCAGACTCTGGGGCATTTTGATACCCTTAACGCGGACATGATGTTCAATTTCCCGTCCCAGACCATGACCATGTTAGACAGGGATATGGATATCCTGCTGGATATAGGGATAGATCAGATCACGTACTACCCCCTGATGGTTTCAGATTCGACCCGGCAGCAAGTCCGTGAAAAATTCGGGCAGGTCGATTACCGGAAAGAGGAGCAGTTTTACCACCGGATAGTGGAACGGCTTATGCCGGCATATCGGCATTCCTCGGCGTGGTGCTTCTCAAAAAATGCCGTCATGATCGATGAGTATATTGTTGATTATGATGAATATGCCGGGCTCGGCAGCGGGTCTATCGGCTATTTAAACGGTACATGCTACGCAAACACCTTTAACATTGCAGAATACATCACACGGGTCAACCGGGGTGAAATACCCATTATGGCTTTCCGCGGTTTCCGTCCTGAAGATCAGTTGCGCTACGATTTCCTCATGAAACTTTTCGGTATGAAGATGGATATTCCGGCATCACAAAAAAAATACGGAGGAATTTTTTATCGCGCCCTCTGGTTTAATATTCTTGCTTTTAGTCTCGCAGGTGCTTTACATTATCGTCCACCGTATTTTCACCTGACAAAGCGAGGCTGTTATCTCTGGGTGATCATGATGAGGGAGTTTTTTATTGCGGTGAATAACTTCCGTGATTTTTGCAGGCAAAGGTAATATACAAAATGAAACAGTTACATAAGTCTCATTCAGTCATTGCGATGAGCGCAAGCGACGTGGCAATCTAATTAGTTATCAATAGCCTATGAGATTGCTTCGCTTTGCTCGCAATGACAGAGAACCAGTTGCGCAGGAGAACATGAAGAAACAAAAAGTTGATGACCACAGAAAAACATTATTGAGGAGCCTCCCCAAGATCGACGAAGTAATGCTTTCTCTGGAAAAAAGGGATGTTTTTGCAAAAACCCCCAGAAATATTGTTAAGTCCGCCTGCCGTTCAGTTGTGGAAGAACTGAGGCAGGAGATCCTGAAAACGAATGTGGAGATAAAGGACATCCGCCTGCCGGCGGCCGGACAGGTTGCTGACAAGGTGATGGAAATAATAAACAGCCTTCATCAGTACCGCCTTCGCAGAGTGGTGAACGCGACAGGCGTAATTATCCATACCAACCTGGGCAGGGCGCCCCTCTGCACCGATGCCCTGCAGAGGCTCATGGAAATAGCGGGAGGGTATTCAAATCTGGAATATGATCTTACAAAAGGGGAGAGGGGACTTCGTTATGATCATGTGCAGAATATCCTTTGCGAGCTATCCGGTGCTGAGGAAGCACTCGTCGTCAATAACAATGCAGCGGCCGTACTGCTTGCGCTCAACACTCTTGCCGAGGGCAGGGAGGTTGTTGTATCGAGGGGTGAACTCGTCGAAATCGGAGGAGAATTCCGAATACCTGAAGTCATGGAAAAAAGCGGGGCATGTCTCCGGGAAGTAGGAACAACCAACCGAACCCGCCTTACGGACTACGAAAAGGTAATGAACCCGGAAACCGGGCTCATTTTAAAGGTCCACACAAGTAATTTTAAAATAATCGGGTTTACAGAAGATGCGGATCTCGCCTCACTTGTTGCCCTAGGGAAAAACCACGGCATACCCGTGATGTATGACCAGGGAAGTGGTTGTTTTACGGAACTGGATCGTTACGGTCTGGAAAGGGAACCCACTGTCCGTGATGTCTTGGAAACAGGTGTGGATGTAATTACCTTCAGCGGTGATAAACTTCTCGGCGGCCCTCAGGCGGGCATTATTCTCGGAAAGAAGGATATCATCCAGAGAATCAAGAAAAATCCCCTTAACCGGGCACTCCGTATCGACAAGTTGACCCTGGCTGCTTTAGAGGCGACAATGATGCAGTACTTGCAACCGGAAAGGGCAGTCAATAGTCTCAGGGTTCTGAAGGCATTAACCGAACCGCTTACCGATGTTCATACGCGGGCGAAAAAACTTCTGTCTCTGTTGAGAAGAGCGCACTATGAAGGACTTCTTCTGTCTTTGAAGAAGGGATTTTCCATGTCGGGAGGGGGTTCCCTTCCCACGCAGGAGATTCCTACAATACTGCTCAGTGTTGTTTCAACGCGCATGTCGCCAAGCGGCCTGGAAGAACGCTTAAGGCAGCTTGACACCCCGATAATTACACGTATTGCAGAAGACGAAATTCTCTTCGATCTGAGAACCATTGCAGAGGGAGAATTCCCCTACATACGGGACGGTTTCATAATAATCACTTCATCATAGGGGATAAACCGATGAATTCCCAGAGTGGAAAAATCTATGAATTCATCGTTGCATCCCACGAAGCGGGCATCCGGCTTGACATTTATCTCTCCCGTAAGGACCTGGGCTTATCCCGTTCTCAAATCAAGAAGTCCGTAGATGACCGGTTAGTCCGGGTAAATCATGCCGATGCCAAGGTCAGTTGCCGGTTAAAATGCGGGGACATTGTTCATATACGCAAACGTGCACCGACGGCCTGCCATGCTCTACCACAGGACATCCCCCTGACCATTGTATACGAAGATACCTCTATCATCGTCGTTGATAAACCGGCGGGAATGGTTGTACATCCGGCTGCCGGGCATTCTCAAAATACCCTGGTCAATGCTATCCTTCATCATTGCAAAGACCTTTCCGGCATCGGCGGTGTGCTGAGACCGGGAATTGTCCATCGTCTGGATAAAGAGACATCCGGGTTGCTGGTGGTGGCCAAATCGGATGAGGCACACCGGGGACTGGCCGGTCAGTTCAAGCGGCATGAGGTTCGAAAGACGTATAAAGCCCTTGTCTATGGCAATCCGAAAGCGGATGAAGGGGTAATCGATGAGCCGGTGGGCAGGCATCCCGTGGATCGAAAGAAGATGTCCACAAGAAGCCGTCGAAGTAAAGAGGCGCTTACACGCTGGCAGGTTTTTGAGCGGTACGGAGTGGCGACGCTGCTCAATGTGGAAATTGTGACGGGAAGAACGCACCAGATCAGAGTTCACGTGACCGCCTTGGGGTATCCCGTTGTGGGAGACAGTCTGTACGGCAACCCTAAACGGGCCAATGCCATTGATAACACCCTTCTAAGGGCTAAGCTGAAAGCAATGAAACGACAGGCCCTCCATGCAGCACAGATTGGTTTTGTCCATCCGATCACCGGTCAGGAAATGATCTTTTCGTCTCCCCTGCCGGATGATATGATAGAACTAGTTGATTTTCTTAAGAAGGAATACAACCGGTAATCGTCAAACGATTCTCCGGGTTTCCGAACGAGGAATGAGCCATCGGAGAACTATGGGAACCAATGTTTTTTTAGAGATGTAAATTACTGTCACTTCTTAATTTTTAGAATATCGACATTGAGCAGGAGGCGTTATGAAAGATAAAAAAGACCTGACCGCACCATGTGGGCTGGACTGTTTCAATTGTGAACTCTACGAAGATAATTTGACAACAGACCTTGCCGAATTGATTCACGGCAAGATGGGTATCCCGAAGGAAGAAATAGCCTGTAAGGGTTGCCGCCAACAGGATGGAAAGCATTTCCATCTGCCGCCCGAGGGCTGTGCAACGCTGAATTGTGTCAAAGAAAAGGGTGTGGCGTTGTGCTGTGACTGCCATGATTTCCCGTGCCTTTATCTGGGACCGACGGCTGACCAGGCCGCCAGATACCCTCACAATATGAAGGTATTCAACCTCTGCCGCATTAAAAAGGTTGGTCTGGAGCGGTGGATTGAGGAAGAAGCAGGACAAATCCGGAAGCGGTATTTCAAGGGAAAATTTGTGGTTGGAAAAGGTCAGGCGAAGTGAGGGCTGCACGGCGACCGTGGATATAGTTACGTATGTTTCAATTTTCAAAAAAAGGTCCCGTTGAATATTTGGAAGCTCCTGTGCTCAACACGTGCGATTTCCTGATCCACGCTTTTTGCACAAGGCGGGGCGGGGTAAGTGAGGGCAAATTTTCCAGCTTGAACTTCAGTTCTCGCGAGGGAGACAAAACTGAAACTGTCCGGCAGAACTGGAAAATCCTCTCTGCCGCATTCAATCTCAATGTGGAACAGTTTTTTGTGGTCAATCAGGTTCACGGAGATAGTATCCTGATTATTGATCATCCTGTTCACGATCTCGTCAGTCACCACCCCCTTCAATTCGACGCCATTATAACCGATCAGCCGGGAGTTGCGATTGGCATTAAAACAGCAGATTGTGTTCCCATATTCCTTGCAGATACAAACAAGCGAATCGTCGGAGTTGTTCATGCAGGTTGGAGGGGAACTTCTCTCTCCATCGCCGCAAAGGTCGTAGATGCCTTTGTGAAAAGATTTTCCTGCCGGGCGGATGATATTATAGCCGTAATCGGCCCGTCTATCGGACCCTGTTGCTATCAGGTGGATGAAATCGTTTTTGACACTATGAAAACTCACAAAGACCATGAGTCTTTTTTTTATCCCTGTCGTACGCAAGGACGCTGGATGCTTGATCTTCCCCTTGCCAACAAGCTCCAGATCACCGGCAGCGGCGTTCCACCGACAAACACATACTCTATGGACTATTGCACATCCTGTAATACGGACATGCTTTACTCCCACAGAGGCGAAGGGGGAAATACAGGCAGACAGCTCAACTTCATAATGCTAAAATAATATAAATTCTCCTCAAGTTTTTAAAAAGTGCTTGACATGACAAAGAGGTTGGTATAGATGAAAAGAAAAATCATAGAAAGGCTTAAATAAAGTCCTTCCTTTTTGGATTGCCTCAAGACAAGAACCCAATTTAACAACTCATTACTAATCCACGTTATTCTTTATAATTTCGTTGTATGCTAATTTTGCCATATTTTTATTAATGAATGTGGTTTGGACTAAGAATCGGAAGTATTAATGAGTATTCAATGTCATTGACTTAAGCACTTTGACCCCCCTCTTTTCTAAAGAGGGGTTGGGGGAGATTTTACGGAATGCAATTAAAATCCCCCTGAATCCCCCTTTGCAAAGGGGGAATTGAAAGAAATAATATTCTTAAGTCAACGACATTGAATGTGTATTCATCAAAATTCATAGAGAGAGGTACGTACAAGAGAATTAATTATGAACATCGAAGAAATTAAAAGATTACCAATTAGTGAACTCACAACTATGGCAAAAGAATTAAATGTTGCCGGTGCGAGCGGCATGAGGAGACAGGACCTGATCTTTGCCATATTGCAAACCCAGGCCGAAAAGAATGAGAGCATAACCGGGTCCGGAGTTCTGGAAATCCTCCCTGACAGTTTCGGTTTCCTTAGGGCTGTTGATTACAACTATCTCCCAAGTCCTGATGACATCTATATCTCACCATCACAAATCAGGCGATTTAGCATGAGGACCGGTGATACGGTATCAGGTGAGGTCAGGCCGCCCAAAGACGGCGAAAAATATTTTGCACTCCTGAAAGTGGATTCGGTTAATTTTGAAAGTCCCGAGGCATCCAGAGATAAGATACTGTTTGACAATCTCACGCCCCTCTACCCGGAGGAGAAATTGAACCTTGAGGCTGATCCGGAAAATTTTTCAACAAGGATCATGGATCTTTTTACACCTATCGGAAAGGGGCAGAGGGCATTAATTGTATCACCTCCGAGAGCAGGTAAGACGGTTCTCCTTAAGGATATTGCCCATAGCATATCAAGCAACCATGAAGAAGTCATTCTCATGGTTCTCTTGATTGATGAACGCCCGGAAGAAGTAACCGACATGCAGCGCAGTGTAAACGGAGAAGTCATATCATCGACATTTGATGAACCGGCCACACGGCACGTCCAGGTTGCTGAAATGGTGATTGAAAAAGCAAAGCGTCTCGTAGAACATAAAAATGATGTGGTTATTCTTCTTGATAGCATCACGAGGCTCGCCAGGGCATACAACACAGTGGTCCCGCCCAGTGGCAAAGTCTTATCCGGCGGTGTTGATTCCAATGCCCTCCATAAACCGAAACGGTTTTTCGGCGCCGCCAGAAATATAGAAAATGGCGGCAGTCTGACCATCATTTCCACGGCCCTCATCGATACGGGAAGCAGAATGGATGAGGTGATTTTCGAAGAATTTAAAGGTACAGGTAATATGGAGCTTCATTTGGATCGCAGGATTGCAGACAGAAGGGTATTCCCTGCTTTTGATCTCATTCGTTCCGGTACAAGAAAAGAAGAACTCTTGATACCTAAGAATAATCTCAACAAAATATGGATATTAAGGAGGCTTCTCCAGGAAATGAACCCGGTAGAAGCCATGGAATTTATCATCGACAAAATACGTAAAACAGAAACAAACCAGGCCTTTTTAAATTCCATGAATCAGTGAAGCCCGCCTTCAATGAGGCGGGGCTTTGCCGTAAAGCGCATTGACTAAACGTATCACCGCATGTGCTCCCTGTTAATACGCCGCAAAGGTTATGCTTGCATTTATAGCGTAATTGATTATAATGCCCTCCCCGTATCTGAAGGGAAGATGTACAGAAATTCTGCAAGGAGGATAAGAGTAAGCGATGAAGGAAGGTATTCACCCGGAATATACAAAAACGACAATCACCTGTGCGTGTGGAAATGTGATTGAAACCAAATCCACCAAAAAGGACATAAAAACAGAAATATGCTCTCAGTGCCATCCCTTTATTACGGGTAAGCAAAAGCTTCTTGATACGGCAGGCCGGGTAGAGAGATTCAAGAAGAAGTATGCCGTTAATGAAACAAAGAACAATACTGGTAAATCCGCCTGAATTTAAGTGATTATCTATAAAAGACACACATTACAGAGGAACATATTCGGAGCAATTCCCCCTCCCGCCGATGGGTTCTTTCCGCTGATCTCTCCATCGTTGCCCGGCATTCCTTCGAAAGGGCAATTTCTCTAGATGAGACACAAGAAAATCTTCACTTAATGCCATTGCGAGGGTGCGCCAGAAGCCCTGAGCAACGCGAAGGGAAAGCGACATGGCAATCTTATTATTTTATCAATGGTTTATAAGGTTTCTTCCGGAGTTTACCCTGAGAAAAAAAGACAAAGGGAAAATTTTCAATTTATAATGTGAAAAGAAAATTATGTTCAGAAAACTGAAAGATATTGAGACAAGATATCAAGACCTTGAAGGCTTGTTAAGCGATCCTGATGTAGTCGGCAAGCCCAGCGTCTATCAAAAATATGCCAAGGAGCATGCTGATCTTTATGACCTTGTGGAAACTTACAGGGAATATGAAAAAACGAGCGCCCGCATCGAAGAAGGTCAGATTTTACTTCGCGGAAATGATGATGAATTGAAAGAAATCGTCAAAGAAGAACTGCCTCAGCTTAAGGATAAACTGGAACTTTTAGAAAATAAACTGAAACTTCTCCTCCTTCCCAAAGACCCCAACGACGACAAGAATGTGTTCCTGGAAATCAGGGCCGGCACCGGGGGTGATGAGGCCGGTCTCTTTGCGGCAGATCTCTTCCGCATGTACGCCCAGTTTGCAGAAATATGCAGATGGAAAGTGGAAGTTATGAGCAGCAGTCCGGCAGGCGGCATGGGGGGCTTCAAGGAAATTATTGCCCTTATTGAGGGTAAGGGCGCATACAGCAAGTTGAAATATGAAAGCGGTGTACATCGCGTGCAGCGAGTTCCCGTGACCGAGTCCCAGGGGCGAATTCATACATCCGCAGTTACCGTTGCAATTCTTCCGGAGGCGAAAGAGGTAGAGATTCACGTCGATCCAAATGATTTGAGGATTGACGTTTACCGCTCCAGTGGCCACGGAGGACAGAGTGTTAATACAACAGATTCTGCCGTCAGGATCACCCATCTTCCCTCCGGTCTTGTTGTAACCTGTCAGGACGAAAAATCCCAGCACAAGAATAAGGCAAAAGCAACTAAGGTTCTTAGGGCCAGGCTTCTGGATATGATGGTACACAAGCAGAATGCAGAAATTTCCGAATCAAGAAAAACCCAGGTTGGAAGCGGGGACAGAAGCGAACGGATCAGGACATATAACTTCCCCCAGGGAAGGATTACGGACCACCGAATCGGCCTGACGATTTACAACCTGGAGGCCTTTCTCGATGGTGACATTCAGGCCATGATTGACGGCCTATCAACACATTTTCAGTCCGAGGCATTGAAGCAATCCATAGGTTAATTCACGCTATTCTCCCCATGATTTGTAATGAAACTACCGGAATTGGCACAATGGATATTCTGAATGTTCTAAACCAAACTGTACGTGCTCTGGATCTTAGTGGTTCTACGACTTCCAGGCTCGACGCCGAAGTGCTCCTGTCCTCATATCTAAAAAAGGATCGCACGAGTCTTTACACCCACCCCGAACACCTGCTGACGGAAAAGGATCTTGAGGAATTTCATCACTTGGTTGAACGGCGAAAGCTTGGCGAACCGGTAGCTTATATTGTTGGGAAGAAGGAGTTCTGGTCGCTTCTCTTTGAAGTCAACAGACATATCCTCGTGCCCCGGCCAGAAACAGAAATTCTTGTTGAAGAGGTGCTGAGGGTCTGTTCAGGCATCGGGGAAAAAAATCTCAAAATTCTTGAAATCGGCACGGGAAGCGGAGCGATAAGTGTTTCGCTGGCATCCGAGTTGAAAGAAGCACAAATCATAGCCACCGATATTTCACAGGAGGCAATTGCCGTCGCGATGAGGAATGCTCAAAACAACGGTGTTGAGAACCGGATTTCTTTTCTATCAGGAAATTTATTTCACCCTGTATCAGGAAAATTCGATATCGTTGTTTCCAATCCACCCTATATATCTCAAGAGGAATATGACCAACTCCCCTTAGAGGTTCGTGGATTTGAGCCGAAATCAGCACTTCTTACCGGCGCCGACGGGACCGCATTTCACAGGAAGATCATCAAGGGGGCGCCCGTCTACCTTAAGGTGGGAGGCTGGCTTCTCATGGAAATAGGTTCCGGACAGAAAGATCAGGTTGAATTTATATTGAAGGAATCTAATCTTTATGACAATATAATTTTCAGAGCCGACTATGCGGGCATCGAACGAGTTTCCATTGCAAGGAGAGTGATGAAAAGTGGATAAGATTATCATAATTGGGGGTGAAAAACTCCATGGTGATGTCCACATCAGTGGAGCCAAGAATGCCGCTCTTCCTATCATGGTTTCATCGCTTTTGGCGCCGGGGTGGAGTACATTTCACAACATTCCCGATCTTGTGGACATAAAGACGATCAAGAAACTTCTAAAAAACTTAGGGGCAAAAATTGAAGGAGCATCGACGGTAAGGATCAATACAGAAGCTATCAGCAATTGTGAGGCTCCTTATGACCTGGTCAAGACGATGAGGGCATCAATACTTGTCCTCGGACCTCTCGTCGCAAGGATGGGCATGGCGAGAGTTTCCCTTCCGGGAGGCTGTGCTATAGGAGCCAGACCGGTTAACCTTCATATAAAGGCCCTTCAGGATTTAGGGGCGGAAGTGGACCTGAAGGATGGTTATGTGGAGGCCAGGGCACGAAGACTAAAGGGTGCGACTATTTATTTTGACATTCCCACAGTCACGGGAACGGAAAATATTATGATGGCTGCCTGTCTGGCAGAGGGGACAACACTTCTGCAAAATGCAGCCAAGGAACCTGAGATCGTCAATCTTGCCGATGTCCTGAACGGCATGGGGGCAAAAATCACGGGAGCGGGCACAGACATAATTACGATAGAGGGAGTTGATGAACTGCATCCCGTCGAAGCCGCAGTTATTCCCGATCGTATCGAGGCAGGGACTTTTATGATTGCCGCCGGCATTACAGGTGGGGATATCAGGATTCTGGGGTGTAATCCCCTGCACCTCGACGCGTTGATCTTGAAGTTAAGAGATACGGGAATGGAAATATCCCCGTGTGACAACGGCATCAGGGTCATAGGCAGGAAAAAAATTAAGAGCGTTGATATAAAAACACTCCCCTACCCAGGGTTTCCCACCGACTTGCAGGCTCAAATCATGGCCTTCATGGCTGTGGCGAGCGGACTTTCCGTTATAACGGAGACAGTTTTTGAGAACAGATTTATGCATGTGAGTGAATTGATGAGAATGGGGGCGGACATCCTGATTCATGGTACAAGCGCCATGGTGAAGGGTATTCCAAAACTCAAGGGGGCGCAGGTTATGGCCACGGATCTCCGGGCCTCGGCTTCCCTGATTCTTGCGGGATTGGCGGCGGAAGGGAAAACGGAACTATCCAGGGTTTACCATATAGACAGGGGATACGAGAAAATTGAAAAGAAATTTTCAGACCTCGGCGCAAATATAAAAAGGGTTGCTGGATAAGATGAGAATAATCCGTACAGATGAAGTCATTTTCGAAGATGTTTTTTATCAGATTACACATCGCGGTAATATGTTTAATGAGGATATCTGGGAGACTGTCAGGGGTATCGTTGAGGATGTCGCCGCAAGGAAGAATGAGGCCCTTTTTGAATACACAAAAAAATTAGATGGGTATGCACTCAATGCCGATACAGTAGCTGTTTCTCCTGAGGAAATGGAAAACGCCATCAGGCAGGTCGAGGCCGATGATTTGGCCATTCTGAGAATGGCAACCGAACGAATCGAAAGGTTTCACCTGAAACAACGCGTTCTCGACTGGATGTACTCTGATGAAGAGGGTATTGAACTTGGGCAGCGCATAATACCTTTGGAACGGGTTGGTATCTATACCCCGGGAGGCCTTGCATTCTATCCCTCTACCGTCATCATGGCTGCGGTTCCGGCGCGGATTGCCGGTGTGGAGGAAATTCTCCTGGTAACGCCTTCTAAGGGAGGAGAAGTGAATCCCCTGATCGCCGCCGCTGCAAAGCTGAGCGGCGTACAACGGATATTCAAGATAGGAGGCGCCCAGGCGATAGCCGCTTTAGCGTATGGCACTGAGTCGATTCCTAAGGTAGACAAAATAGTCGGACCGGGAAATGCTTACGTGGCCGCGGCAAAAAAAATGGTTTACGGCCAGGTTGCAATTGACATGATCGCAGGTCCCAGCGAGGTTCTTATTATAGCAGACACAACAGCTGAGGCTTCTTTTGTGGCAGCCGATCTGCTCGCCCAAGCGGAGCATGATGAAATGGCCAGCGCCATTCTTCTCACCCCGGATGAAACTTTGGCGAAGAAGGTAGCTTTCGAAGTTGATCTTCAATTAAATACCCTGCAAAAAAAATCCATTGCCATGCGTGCTTTGGAAGATTTCGGAGCTGTCTTTGTGACAAAAGACATTGATGAAGCCATTGCAATTGCCAACCGGTTCGCCCCGGAGCATTTAGAATTGATGGTAAAAAATCCGCGTGAGATGCTCCCGAAAATAAAACATGCCGGGGCCGTTTTTCTGGGACACAACACTCCGGAAACCCTGGGAGATTATATTGCAGGGCCTAATCACATCCTTCCTACAGGGGGAACAGCGAGATTTTCATCTCCATTAGGGGTCTATGACTTTGTAAAGCGAAGCAGTGTGCTCTCTTTTTCCCCTGAAGCCCTCCAAAAATACGGAAAGCAGGCGGCACGATTTGCAGAGATGGAAGGCCTTGATGCTCACGGAAAATCCGTCGCCATAAGAATGACGCGAAAAAAATCTTGACAAAAAGTTCTTGATGGTTAAGATGAGCGCCACGTCATTTTGATAGTTGTTTGTCTAAATTGTTTTCTTGTGGTCTTTTCTGAGCGGGCGTAATTCAGCGGTAGAATGTCAGCTTCCCAAGCTGAACGTCGTGGGTTCGACTCCCATCGCCCGCTCCAATTTTTAATCCTTCCTCGTTTTAAATCCTAATTTTCTCTTGCAATCGAAATTTTTCTATGTTAGAAACCTTGCGAAAATCATCTTGTACGTTTGTGATGAGTGGGCGGTTGCCCACTTTTTTTTTCCAAGAAGGCACAAGAATCGTAAAAATGAAAGATATTACAAACAAATACCGGGAAGAGATCCGGCTCCTCATTGAGCCTGTGCTTGACTCTGAGAATCTCGAAATAGTTGATATCGAATGCTTGAAAATGAAATCCCGCTGGCTGGTGAGAATTTACATGGATAAGGAGGGAGGAGTCACCATCGACGATTGTTCTGAAATCAGCAAACAGATAGGTGACATTCTTGATGTTCATGACGTCCCCCCCGGTCATTATACCTTGGAGGTCTCCTCTCCAGGATTGGATCGACCACTTAATCAAGACAAGGATTTTATTAAATACCGTGGATATAAGGTCCGTATCAAGGTAGGTGAAAAGCTGGAAGGCGTGAAGAATTTTCAGGGAAAACTCATTGATTATCTGGATGAAAATGGCAGGAAAATTCTCATTATCGATGTTTCAGGGAAGATTTATCACATACCAAAAGATTTGGTAATAAAGGCACATATCGAGTATGAATTCTGATATAATTATGGAGGGTTCTCAATGTTACCAGAACTTAAACGTCTGATAGAACAGATGGGTAAGGATAGAGGTATAGACAAAAGTGTCATTATAGAGGCACTGGAAACAGCCATGTTAACCGCTGCACGAAAAAAATTGGGTCCTCATGTTGATTTAGAGGCCCGCTACAACGAGGAAGCAGGAGAACTTGAGGTATTTCAGTTCAAAACCGTAGTGGATAAAGTACTGGACCCTGATGTTCAGGTTTCGCTAGAAGAGGCCAGGCGAAATCTTGATGAAGAAGCACAGCGGGGAGACAGTCTCGGCATGAAAATAGAAACGAACACCTTTGGCAGGATTGCTGTTCAGACGGCCAAGCAGATAATCATTCAAAAGGTTAAGGATGCGGAGCGGGACAACGTCTACGAGGAATATAAAGATAAAAAGGGTGAACTGGTCAGCGGTTTTGTTCAAAGATTCGACGGGGGGAATCTTATCGTTAACCTTGGCCGGGCTGAAGGTGTGATACCCACAGCGGAACAGATTTATAGAGAAACCTATAAGCGGGGAGATCGAATTCGTGCATATGTATGCGATATAAAAAGGATATCTAAAGGTCCTCAGATTATCCTTTCCAGGACGCATCCGGGATTCCTCAAAGCCCTTTTTGAAGTGGAAGTCCCGGAGATTTCAGAGGGTCTCATCGATATTGTAAATGTAGCAAGAGAACCCGGAAAACGCTCCAAGATTTCCGTGAGAACAAAAGATAAAGATATTGATCCGGTGGGAGCCTGTGTCGGTATGAGAGGTTCCCGTGTACAGAGTGTAGTACAGGAATTGAGGGGAGAGAAGATCGATATTGTCCCCTATTCTGCCGATAACGCTAATTATGTTTGCAGTGCCCTCTCACCAGCCAAGGTTAACAGGGTCATCATGGATGATGAAATCCGTTCCATGGAAGTAATCGTTCCCGACGATCAGTTGTCTTTAGCAATCGGGAAGAATGGACAGAACGTTAGGCTGGCCGTTAAATTGACGGGGTGGAAGATCGACGTTAAGAGTGAATCCATGGCAGCTTCACAGGAAGAAGAGGGATTTAAATCCCTCATGAAAATTCATGGTATAGGCGAGGCTATGGCGGAGAAGCTCTATAATGAAGGGTTTAAAAGCGTCGCCATGATCGCCTCAACCGATCCCGAGACATTGTCAATGATTCAGGGAGTGGGTGAGAAGAGCGCATCGCAATGGATTGAAGCAGCAGTCAGGATTATCGATGAAGAGGCAAACGTACCCCAAAGCCCCTGAATTGAAGGGTAGGTCGGGGGGAATCCCCTCAAAGAGAAACCTTTCGTAAAGGTTTCTTGGTATCACCTTAGTTTCCATTTTATACGAGGATTTCAAGAATGACGAAGAAAAGAGTTTATGAGTTAGCCAAAGACCTGGGTATCGATAGTAAGGACCTAATATCCCGCCTGGAAAGACTCGGCATTGCTGTAAAGTCTCATTCGAGCACACTCGAGGACACAGACTTGGAGAAAATACAGAATGATTTGCTGTCCGATGAGCCGCATGAAATGGTTGAGCAAAGAATAAAGTCCACGGTCATCAGAAGACGGGCTGTTCGTCCGGCTATTGAGGAAGTAAAGCCAAAACCTGTTGAGGAGGAAATTCCTGTCAAGCCGGAAGAAGAGAAGATCGATACAGTGATTCCGAAAGAGGTTAAAAAAGAAAAAGTCGTCTCCGGCGAAGCGCAACCAAAAATGACAGCCCCGGTTGAAGCGACACCTAAAATATCCATTCCTGAAGAAGCGATTCCAATTGAAGCTACCAAACCAGAAGAGCCCCTTGTTGAAAAAGGGGGAGAAATCCAGAAAATACCGGCTGATATAGCTGAAGATATTTCAAAGAAGCATAAAAAGAGCATTGAAGTCGTCGAAAAGAAACCCGTACAACCGGTCATAACTCCTCCGGCGTCCCCGGAAGCAAAAGAGGCGCCGAAAAGAGAAGAAAAGAAAAAGGAGATACCTCCCCAGATACCAAAGGAAACCGCAGCAGAGATCAAAAAAGAACTTCCCAAGAGGCCGGAGCTGAAGATTGTAAAGGAAATTACCCCTCCCAAGGGGGTGGAAAAGCCAGTCAAGTGGGATGCCGAAAAGGCAAAAATAAAGGGGAAAAAGTCCGTTGAAGTGGTGATGGAAGAACTGCCATCGGCACGGAAAAAGGCTTTTATTAAGAAATTCGTCGATAAAAAAGACAGGCGTGAGGATTCAGATAGAGAAGAAAGAACGAGTAAATGGAAGGATGGGAAAAGGCACGTTGCTACTAAAATGAAGAAGCCGGTTATTACTGTACCGAAAGCAATCAAAAGAAGGATAAAAGTCGGTGAGATAGTAACTGTCGGTGAGCTTGCTAAAAAAATGGGTGTCAAGGCGAGCGAAGTCATCAATAAACTCATTGGACTCGGTATGATGGTTACCATTAACCAGTCTATAGAGTGTGACGCTGCGACCCTCATTGCCGGCGAATTTGGATATCAGGTAGAAGCGGTTGGAACTGAATATGACGAATCCTTCCAGAAAGTTGACCCATCTTCCGAAAACCTGAAATCGAGAGCGCCCGTTGTCACTATAATGGGACATGTTGACCATGGAAAAACGTCTCTTTTAGATGCAATACGGCGGACGAATGTGATCGCCGGTGAGGTGGGGGGTATTACCCAAGCTATCGGTGCATATCATGTCCACATTAAAGACAGAGATATCGTGTTTCTCGATACTCCCGGTCATGAAGCCTTCACTGCCATGAGGGCAAGGGGAGCCCTTGTAACAGATATTGTTGTACTGGTAGTCGCAGCTGATGACGGTGTAAAGGACCAAACCATAGAGGCCATTAATCATGCACGGGTGGCAGAAGTTCCCATAATCGTTGCCATCAATAAAATAGATAAACCGGGGGCTGACCCGGGAAGAATCAAGCAAGTCCTTGCCGATTACAACCTTTTATCGGAAGAATGGGGCGGTGAAACCATATACTGCGAGGTATCGGCTAAGAAGAAAGAAGGGATTGAAGAACTTTTAGAAATGATTCTTCTTCAGGCGGATGTCATGGATTTACATGCTGACCCAACGCTCCCTGCCCGAGGTATCATTATCGAAGCGAAACTTGATCGTGGACGTGGACCGGTGGCGACAGTGCTGATTCAAGAAGGTACGTTGAGAGAGGGGGATGCCTTTGTCTCTAAAACGGAATTCGGTAAGACGAGAGCCCTGATTAACGATCAGGGGCAGCGGGTTAAAGAAGCCGGACCGTCTATGCCGGTAGAGGTAATCGGGTTTTCAAGAGTCCCCCAGGTGAGTGCAGAATTTATATGTGTAGAAGATGAAAAAAAAGCACGCAGCATTGGAGAATACTGGATTAGAAAAGAACGTGAACGGGAACTTTCCAAATCGTCAAAAATTACCCTTGAGCAATTATATCAAAAGATTAAAGAAGGAGTTAAGGAGCTCAACGTCATCATTAAAGGAGATGTCCAGGGCTCCATAGAGGCTTTGAATGAGGCATTGAACAAGCTGAGTACTCCTGATATCAAAGTGAGAATTATCCACAGTTCAACGGGAACTATTACAGAAACAGACGTCATGCTGGCCTCGGCATCCAATGCCATCGTAATCGGATTTAATGTAAGACCCGACAGTAGAGTGGTTGACATCGCCGAACAAGAGGGTATCGAAATTAAATTATACGACATCATATATGACGTCATTGGAGATATGAAAGCTGCAATGGAAGGACTTCTTGAACCCATTTATAAAGAAACGGACATTGGTCGAGCCGAAGTCCGGGAACTGTTTAAAGTCCCCAAGGTGGGGACCATTGCCGGAAGCTATGTAACTGAGGGAAAAATTACAAGGAATGCTAATCTCAGATTGGTAAGAGATGGCGTATTGATTTATAACAGTAAGGCAAACTCCCTCAGGCGGTTTAAGGACGACGTCAAAGAAGTATCTGCAGGGTTCGAATGTGGTATTGGAATAGAGGGTTTCAATGATATCAGAATGGGCGATATCATCGAGGCTTACGTTAATGAAAAGGTAGAAAGAAAACTGTAAAATTTTGGTTAGTCTCCGTAAAAGTTGCCGGCATCTTCAGCATTAGCTGACGGCTATCAGCTGATAGCTTTCAGCTGGATCCTCGAATTCTGTTACAACTAAATGGGAGAAGAACCGAATTTATTAAAGATATGGTTATCGGATCGGGTATAATAGACTTGTGGATCGTTGAGAGCAGGTCGCTGAAGGAAAAAAGAGGCGTTCTCAATAGAATATTAAAACGGACTCAAAACGAGTTCAATATTTCTATTGCTGAAATTGGTGAAAATGATCAATGGAAAAGAGCGAAGATCGGGTTCAGTGTCGTAGGCAATGACAGACGTTATATAAATGGAAAAATTGACCACATTTTAAAATTTATCAACAGTCTTCACCTCGCTGAAGTGTTGAACACAAAAATTGAAATCACCAATATCCCCGATTCGATAGATCATTTTGAATATAATGAGGACAAATATAGTGAATTTTAAAAGGGCTACCCGCGTAGCAGATCTCCTTATGGCAGATATTTCGGATATCCTGTTAAAAGAGATCAGAGACCCGCGGATTAAATTTGTCACCATTACGGGAGTAAAATTAACAGATGATCTCCGTTTAGCTAAAGTATTTTTTGTCGAGATGGGCAAGGATACCTGCGAACCACAAACCCAAACAGCACTCCAAAAAGCGACGGGTTTTTTAAAGAGGGAACTCGGAAAAAGACTGAAACTGCGTTATGTACCCGATATCATGTTTATATTTGACGAATCATTCGCATACGGAAGTCGAATCGACAGACTTTTAGCAGAAATACGAAAGACAGAGGAATCGGATATTGGATAGGATCATTGACATAATAAATCGGTACAAGTATTTTCTTATTACGTCCCACGTGAGACTTGACGGCGACGCCCTGGGATCAGAACTGGCCCTGTATCAAATGCTTACGTATTCAGGCAAGGAAGCGGTAGTTTATAATCAGGATGAAACACCGGGGAATTATTGTTTTCTTCCCGGCTGTGATACAATAATCCATAAACTTTCCACACTTGATAATTATGATGTGGTCTTTGTGCTCGATTGCAGTGACCTTGACAGAGTCGGAGCAGAGGCTCCCCGCATAGGTAATATGGAGCGAATCATAAACATTGACCATCATGTCTCAAACGGGAACTATGGTAATATAATTTTCACCGACCACCAGGCGAGTTCCACGGCAGAAATTCTTTACAGGCTTATACTGAAGATGAATGTAGATATTACAAAGGACATGGCAACCAATTTGTATACAGCCATACTCACTGATACAGGAGGTTTCTGCTACGCGAACACAAAAAAGGACACGCTGATGGCAGCGGGAACCCTCGTGGGAAAAGGCGCTGATCCCCAGTGGATTTCAGAAAATATTTACGAAAGCAACCCTCTTTCCAAAGTGAGACTCATGACAAAGGCACTCGAAACACTTGCCTTTGACTGGGATAAAAAAGTTGGTTACATGGTCGTCTCCCGGAAAGACATCGAGGATGTTGGAGCAGGAGATGAACACACTGAGGGTTTTGTAGATATCCCCCGCTCTATTCAGGGAGTGGAAGTGTCTATTCTCTTTATTGAATTATCGGAGCATCAATTTAAATTAAGCCTCCGATCGAAAGGGAAAGTCAATGTTGAACGAGTTGCCGCCACATTTGGCGGGGGTGGGCATATTAATGCCGCCGCTTGCCATATAGATGGAAATTTCAAAACTGTTTTATATCGAGTTTTAAACGCGATTAAGGATCGTTCATAATTCCATGAATGGCATCGTTGTGATAGATAAACCCTCCGGAAAGACATCACATGACGTGGTCGAGGATGTTAAAAGGGCTCTCGTTGTAAAAAAGGCCGGGCATACAGGTACCCTGGATCCAATGGCTACAGGTGTCCTGCCAATTTGTATAAACGAGGCAACAAAGCTAGCTCAGTTCTTTTCAATGGACACAAAAGACTACAGGGCAATCATGTTACTGGGTGTTACAACGGACACCCAAGATATTGAAGGTAAAATTATCGCTCACGATGACCCATGTGTCGGACGTAACGACATAGAAAATGCGATTTATCGCTTTGTCGGAAAAATAGAACAGGTACCGCCCAAGTATTCAGCTATAAAATTTAAAGGACAATCCCTCTATAAATGGGCGAGGAAAGGTGTTAGTGTCACCCTTCCCCCGAGAACCGTAGAGATTTACAATATTGATATTGATGAAGTAATGATGCCATACGTAACCTTTTCAGTCTCCTGTTCAAAGGGCACCTACATCAGGTCTCTGTGTTCCGACATTGGTGAAATACTGGGATGTGGTGCATGTCTCGCGAGCTTGCGAAGAACGAGGTGTGGCAGTTTTTTTGAAACATCTGCTGTTTCTCTTGAGGGTCTTGATAATACAAAAGGGACAAAACTCCCCCATTATGTTATCCCCCTGATTGACGCCCTTCCTGATCTTCCGGTAATTTGCATCGACGACGCATTTGCAAAAAAATTGAGGGATGGTTATCAGCCAACTGCAGAAACATTGAGAATATATCATATTCCTTCCCTTGCAGCGGGAGATATGATAAAATTAACAGATAAAGATAATAACCTCGTCTCCATCGCGAAAATGCTCTATCCGTCGGACCAGATTGGTTCGCTGGACAGCAAAAGACAGATAGTGAAAATCTTAAGAATCTTTAATAGCGACAAATACACTCTGGACAGGAATTAACGTTATTAAATCGTACATGGGAAATGTTATTTACTAATAGTCACTGACCACTAATTTTAGGGAGGATATAAAGCGGTGTTAGAAGCTGAAAAAAGAAAGGCCATCATTAACAATTTCCAATTACATGAAGTGGATACTGGATCTCCTGAAGTCCAGATTGCTCTCCTCAGTGCCAGAATAGAGTACCTGACAGAACATTTTAAAATGCACAAAAAGGATCATCATTCTCGCAGAGGTCTTTTGAAACTCGTGGGCAAGAGAAGGCGGCTTCTGGATTATCTTAAAAAAAAGGAAGTGGAGAGATACAGGAGTGTTATTCAGCGTCTGGGTCTCAGGAAATAATTCCAGCCCAAGTTCTTACGACGGAAAGTAAGAAGAGAAACAAGCTTACGTGCATAGCGGATTCGTTCGTATTTAGTTACTGTATTTCACCATACGGGACAATAGTGAGCCATACATTATCATAATGAGAGGAAAAGTTGATGAGTAATATATTTACTATAGAGTTTGCGGGAAGAAACATTTCCATTAAAACTAACTACATGGCAGGTCAGGCCGATGGATCTGTCCTTGTAACCTACGGTGATACGGTCGTCATTGTAACCGCCGTATCGCTCAAAAATAAGAGAGAAGGCGTAGACTTCCTGCCACTTACGGTCGATTATCAGGAGATGACATTTGCAGCGGGGAAGATTCCCGGAGGTTTTTTCAAGCGGGAGGGACGCCCAAATGAAAGGGAAGTATTGACATCACGGATGATTGACAGATCCATCAGACCTCTCTTCCCCAAAGGCTATTTCTTCGAAACTCAAATCGCGGCGACAGTATTGTCCGTAGATAATGAAAATGATTCTGTTGTGGCAGCTTTACTTGGTGCGTCTGCCGCGCTTGAAATCTCTGATATTCCTTTCAAAGGGCCGATTGCCAGTGTCCGTGTTGGTCGAATAGACGGCAAATTTGTATGTAACCCGTCATCAGATGCTCTGGAGAAAAGCGATTTCAATCTCTTCATCGTTGGAAGAAAAGTCTCGCCCGGTTCAGGAGGTAAGGAATTTGATATTAATCTGGTTATGCTTGAAGGTGAGGCCCTTGAGGCAGAAGAGGATGTAATTATTGACGCCATCAACTTCGGTCTGGAGTCGTTACAGCCGGCCATTGAACTCCAGGATCATATCCGCCAAACCATAGGTAAAGAGAAAAGGGTTGCAGATGCAATCACTATCGATGAAACCCTTTTTGCGAAGGTTGCTGAAGCAGCCACAGAAAGCATGAAAGAAGCCTATTGCATATCAAGAAAACTCGACAGGTACAAAAAACTTGACTGGATAAGGGAAAAGGTCATCAAGGAAGTTTGTGCTGAAGATGACAAGCTCTGCCCTCAGGTAAGAAAAATCCTGTCGGACCTGGAAGATAAAATCGTCAGGAATATGATATTGCATGACAAAAAGAGGATCGACGGAAGATCCTCTGCGGAGATCAGACCGATCAGTGCTGAAGTGGGGATTCTCCCCAGGGTACACGGGTCTGCCCTTTTTACAAGGGGTGAAACCCAGGCGCTCGCCGCCCTTACGCTGGGTACATCTTCAGATGAACAGCGATTGGATTATATAGGCGGGGAAGAAATGAGAACTTTCATTTTGCACTATAACTTTCCCCCTTATTGTGTAGGGGAAGCGCGTCCTGCAAGAAACCCGGGAAGAAGAGAAATCGGACATGGCGCTCTTGCCAGAAAGGCCCTCCTGCCTATTCTGCCTACTGAGGAAGTTTTTCCATACACAATAAGGATTGTCTCTGAGATTATGTCTTCCAATGGTTCATCCTCAATGGCCACAGTTTGCAGCGGTTTACTTTCGCTTATGGATGCAGGCGTGCCGGTAAAGGACATCGTTGCCGGAATTGCCATGGGGTTGTTGAAGGAGGATAATGAAGTTGTTATTCTTTCCGACATTATCGGTGATGAAGACCATGCGGGCGATATGGATCTCAAAGTATGCGGAACAAAAAAGGGAATCACAGCCCTGCAAATGGACATCAAAATTGACGGACTCAATGATGATATTTTGAGAAGGGCCTTATACCAGGCAAGAGAGGGACGGATATTTATCATCGAGAAACTCAGGGAGACGATTGCCGAACCGAGGAAGGATATCTCCAAATATGCTCCACGAATTACAACGATCAAGGTAAAAGCGGAAAAGGTAAGAGATGTGATCGGCAGCGGCGGGAAGAATATCAGGCAGATTATCAGTGAGACAGGTGTTACCATCAATGTGGAAGATGACGGTACAGTGACCATCGCATCGAACGATTCGGAAGCGGCATCGAGGGCATTGGCTATGGTCAAGTGGTTGACTGAAGACGCAGAGATTGGGAAGATCTATCGTGGTATCGTGAAGAAAATTGTTGATTTTGGGGCATTTGTCGAGATACTGCCGGGCACTGAAGGGTTGGTACATATATCGCAGTTATCTAATGAAAGGGTTAAAAATGTAACCGACATCCTCCAGGAAGGTGAAGAAGTAATGGTAAAAGTTCTTGACATCGACAAGCAAGGAAAAATCCGGCTCAGCAGGAAGGATGCCCTGGGTGCCAATGTACAATAAGACGATCCTGGATAACGGCGTTAGGGTCATTTCCGAAGAAATCGATCATGTCAGGTCCATATCCATAGGGGTTTGGGTGCAGAGCGGTTCACGTTATGAAGATCATATTACAAATGGATCTGCTCATTTTATCGAACACATGCTCTTTAAAGGGACGAAAAACAGGTCTGCTTTTGATATCGCTTCGGCTATTGATTCCGTCGGCGGCATAATGAATGCCTTCACCGGAAAGGAACTGACCTCATTTTATATAAAGATACCGGACTATCATTTGGCTATGGCAATAGACCTTCTTGCCGATATTTACGTGAACTCATGCTTTGATGAAGAAGAAATCAGCAAGGAACAATCCGTAGTCCTTCAGGAAATCAATATGATCGAGGATTCACCTGATGATTATATTCATGACTTCTTTGAGAGCGTATTCTGGAATGGCCACCCCTTAGGTCTTCCCGTTTTAGGAACGAAGGATCTTATAGCTACTGTAAACAGAGAAACCCTCCTTACTTTCTTCAATGCACGATACAAGTGCGATAATCTGGTACTTACTGCTGCTGGCAATGTGAACCATGGTGTTTTTGTCAATTTGGTAAATCAGGCCTTCGGATCCATATCAGGAAAAACCCTCAAGTCTCAAACAAACATGCCGGTGGTATCATCAAAAGTAGCCGTACTCAATAGAGACCTGGAACAGGTGCATATGGTCATCGGCGCCCTCGCACCCTCCGTGATAAGTCCTCAAAGATACCCCAGCTTTCTATTGAATGCCATCCTCGGGGGAAGTATGAGTTCCAGGCTGTTTCAGGAGATCAGAGAAAAAAGGGGGCTTTCTTATGCAATTCATTCCTACCTCGCCCCATATATGGATGTTGGGTTTTTAGGCATATATGCAGGAACCGGTGAGGACAAGGTACAGGTTGTCATCAATTTGATTCTTAAAGAATTGAAGCGGTTACGTAATGATCTCTTAACAGAGAAGGAACTTATGCAGACCAAAGAGCTGATCAAAGGAAATTTCCTGCTCTCTATGGAAAGTACTGATAATCGTATGACGAAATTAGCCAAGAATGAAATTATTTTTGGAGAGTACATCCCGCCGGAAGATGTTATTGCCTCTATAGATGCTGTTTCAGCAGAAGACATTATGACTCTGGCCTGTGAAATCTTCAACCCCGACACCATCTCCCTGGTTGCCATGGGTAAGATTGCAGAAAAAGATTTTTCTCTTGAATGGTATGAAGGATAGAATCTAAGTCTCCATGATGGAAGAAATGAGAATACCCATCCAGAGATTGTCGGGTTATGACGACATACCCTTACCCCAATACATGACCGAGCATTCCGCGGGTATGGATATTTACGCAGCTGTGGAAACAGATGAGACACTCCTTCCGGGGCAAAGAAAGATGATCCCCTCGGGTATTGCGATCGAGTTGCCGGTAGGTTATGAAGCACAAATAAGACCACGAAGCGGTCTTGCCATAAAAAATGGTGTGACGCTCGTTAATTCTCCGGGAACCATCGATGCAGACTACCGTGGCGAAATCGGCATCATCATGATTAATCATGGCGAAATGCCTTTCGTCATCAGGCGGGGTGACCGTATCGCACAGATGACAGTTCATCGTGTGTGCAGAGTTTCATGGATACCATGTCAGCGGCTTGATGCAACCCCAAGAGGGGATGGAGGGTTCGGTCATACCAGCTGAAAACTCTTGGACAGGATTTACTTTACAGTAGTTCCCCTCAAATTTTCCCTGGATTTCTTTTTCAAATAAATATATCAAGAAAATCCTTCTCCAATGGATTTTGAAACCTTTGCATAGCGTAAAAAGGCTTCAAGCATGAGGATGGGCACTTCATGAAGAAATTAAGAGTAAATAAAACATACAGAGAGATCAATGAGAAGATCAAACAGGGAAAGGCCGTTGTTGTAACAGCTGAAGAAATGATTGATATTGTTGAGAGACATGGTCATGTCGAAGCAGCGAGAAGGATAGACGTCGTCACAACGGGAACATTCGCTCCCATGTGCTCATCAGGCGCCTTTCTGAACTTCGGCCATACCTCTCCGAGAATAAAGGTCTCGAAAGTCTGGCTGAACGACGTACCGGCCTACGGAGGTATCGCTGCAGTGGACTGTTATATAGGCGCGACGGCGATTGCCGAAGGGGACCCCCTCAACAGCGTCTATCCGGGAGAATTCAATTACGGAGGCGGACATGTCATCGAGGATCTGGTGGCAGGCAATGTGATCAGGCTGCGTGCGGAGGGTTACGGAACTGATTGCTATCCAGCGAGGAAATACGAGAAGAATATTACGATTAACGATTTACGAAACGCCATTCTCTGCAACCCACGGAACGCCTATCAGAACTACAGTTGCGCTGTTAACATGTCTGACAAAACAATTTATACCTATATGGGGATATTGAGACCCCGCATGGCCAATGCCAATTATTCGACATCGGGACAGTTAAGTCCCCTATTTAACGATCCCTATTACATGACAATCGGCATCGGGACGAGAATCTTTTTAGGAGGAGCCCAGGGTTATATAGCCTGGCATGGCACCCAGCACAGTCCCAATGCAGCCAGAGGCAAAAACGGTGTCCCAAAAGAGGGTGCGGGAACGATTGCAACCATAGGAAACCTCAAAGAGATGAATCCCGGCTGGCTTGTCGGGGCCAGTATGCTCGGATATGGGGTTTCTCTGTACGTCGGTATAGGCATCCCAATACCCATTTTGAACGAAGATATGGCACGGTACACCTCTGTTAAAGATGAAGATATATATACACAGATCTTCGACTACGGTATGGATTATCCGAAAGGTGGTGTTCTCAAGAGTATCGGGGAGGTAAGTTACAAGGAGCTTCACTCGGGCGAGATAACACTGCACGGTAATAGAGTTGTTACTGCGCCACTCTCCAGTTATTATAAAGCAAGAGATATTGCGCACATTCTCAAAGAGTGGATAGAGCGGGGAGATTTTTTTCTCGGGGAACCGCAGCAGAATCTTCCTTCCGTCACTTCATAGAATCATATTCTTTGCGAAAACTGCCCGAATACCCTGCCTTATAGGCGGGGATAAATGGTCTGGTTGGTAGTTTTCGTAAATACTTAAAGGTCCTTTTTCCCTTTACTATCAATTTGTATTCAATAATAAGTGATGTCGGGCGAGACGCCCAACCCACCCTGGGGTAGGACAGGCGGGACGCCTGTCCATAATTCTGTAATATTAATGAACGAAATATGATTGGATTGGTATAATGATGTCACCATTTTTGATTAATATTAGTTAATATTAAAATATATTGTATATGAGTGATATTTTTTACTTGACATTGTTAACAATTAGTATAATAAAGGAGCCATCAAGGCGATATTGTTCACATACATCAGAGCAGATATGACAAAAAACAAAGTAAAACAGTTTCGTGAAGCTATTCCTCTAAGCATTGCCGAACTTGCAAGAAGGGCAGGATTAGCTCCTCAAACCGTCACCAAGATGGAAAAGGGATTGCCGACACGGAAATACTCCGAATTAAAGGTCGCAAAGGCATTACAGAAAAAATATAAAGACGTTTTTTTGTCAGACGCAGAGTCTTAGTTTGTTTTTTACAAATAAAGACCTTTTTGCAGATAGGCAGGAACGAACAGTTCGAATGAAAGTAGGCAGATATCTAATCATGTTCGTCTTTCTGATGAGTATGCTCATCATTTTTGGGAAAAGGGGACTGATCGACAACTACACGATGAAAGAACAATTGTTGGCTTTTAAAAAAGCAAATAATGACATAACATTAGAAAATAAGGAATTGAATAGAAAGGTCATGTTATTGAAAAGTGATCTCCACTATATAGAGATGGCGGCGCGAAACGAACTAGGAATGGTCAGAAAGGGAGACCTCGTTTATCGATATTTGAAATGAACATGGAAGAGAATACCCAGGCACGGTGGTCCTATGTTAGACATTAAAAATCTGTTCGCACGTGGTAAAAAGATGATCGGGCTCGATTTCTTAAAGATCGACCTGTTGCCGGGAAGTAAGCAACTGGTTGGGCTTGACATAGGATCTAGTTCTATAAAACTTGCTGAAATACAGGAAACCCCAAAGGGATACATTCTTTCCCGGTTTTCCCAAATGCCCCTGGAAAAGGGTGTAATCGTCGATGGTGTGCCCGTGGAGCAGCAGGAATTGGCCTTGAAAATTAAAGAACTGTTCAAACAATCCGGGTGCAAAAGGAAGGAAATTGTAACCTCTATTTCGGGACACTCCGTTATTGTAAAAAAAGTAAACTTTCCCACGATGGATGAAGGAGATTTGCGTGAGCTGATAAAAGATGAAGCAGGCAAATATCTGCCTTTTGATGACATGGATGCAGTGAGCTACGATTTTCAAATCCTCGGTGAAAATGAATTCAATCCCAATCAGATGGATGTTATTATTGTGGCATCGAAAAAAGATATTGTCACTGGTTATACCGATGCCATACAACAGGCGGGATATTTACCTGTGATTATGGATGTGGATTCCTTTGCACTCGAAACCATGTATGAAGAGAATTATGAATTTGAAGAGAACGAAATTGCCGTACTCATCAATATCGGAGCGAGTATCACGAACATAAACGTCCTCAAAGGCGGCGCTTCCATCTTTACCAGAGATTTTACTCTCGCGGGAAATTCCATAACGGAAGCGATTCAGCAGAAGATGGGGGTGACATTTGAAGAGGCGGAAAGAATCAAAATCGAAGGTCCCGGCGGCGGCGAATCGGCCGAAAGAGAATTCCGAGAAAGCCTCCTTTCTCATGCCGAACCTATCTGTGCAGAAATTGAGAGGTCTATCGATTATTTCAGGTCGACTTACGGAGGGGAATATATAAAGCATATTCTCCTTTCCGGCGGAAGTGCAAAAATCCCCGGTATCGTAAACGACTTGACTCAGAGGCTCGGTGTTGAAGCAGAAATTGCGAATCCTTTTAGAAAAATCGGTTACAATGAAAAAGCCATTGATCCGTCAACAATTGAAGATATTGCACCAATCGCCTCAGTCGGAGTAGGGCTGGCACTAAGAAAAGTAGGTGACAAATGATCAGAATTAATCTTCTTCCCTATCGGGAAAAGGAAAAAAAGGAGGATCTGACACGCCAGATTGTGATCATTGCCCTTGCCTTTGTGGGTTTTCTCCTCATTATTGGCTCTGTTCATCTTTATTTCTTTATGAGTATCGGAACACTCGAAAAAAATATAAAAATTCAGGAAGATAAGCTCGCGTCTCTGACGAAAATCATCGGCGATATAGAACTGTATAAGAACGACAAGGCGATCCTTGAGAAAAAACTAGCCATCATCAATAACCTCGAAGAAAACCGTCTGGCGCCCGTTCGTATGCTGGATGAACTAACGACGATGGTTCCTATCAAGGATGTCTGGCTTGAAAAACTATCTGAGAAGGGTGCAGATATCACTATTGAGGGTATAGCAAGAAGCAATATTGCCGTTGCACACTTTATGAAAAACCTGGCAGGTTCCACCTTTATCAAATCGGTCGATTTGGTATCCACCAAGGAAAAAGAGATCTCTGGTGTTAAACTGCAGCAATTTGTAATATCGTGCGTGAAAAAGAAGGGATTGTAACTCCATGGCTATCACCCTCGACGACATCAAAAAGATGCCTCCAAAACGTAAAGGACTGATTATCCTCGTATTTTTCTTGCTTTTAGGGGGTATTGATTATTCTCTCTTTTTGCAATCATCTATAGAGACGAAAGGAACTCTTGAAACGAAGTTATCTGAGATTCAGGTGCAGGTTACAGAGAAAGAGCGCCTGGCGGCTCAAAAAGAAAAGTACGTAAGAGAAGTTAATGCCCTGCGGGAAACACTACGGATAGCCCTGACAAAACTTCCCGATCAACGTGAGATACCGGGTCTCTTATATGCTGTTGCGCAAGCGGGAAAAGATTCCGGCATCGATTTTATCTTGTTCGAACCAAAACAATCTGAAAAGAAACCCCCGGTGACACAACCGGCTGGAGCAAAACCGCCCGACAAGAAAGCCCCCGATACCAAAGGAGCTGCGCCAAAACAAGTTGAGGAAAAATTCTATGACGAGATTCCTGTTAAGGTAACGGTCACCGGCGGCTTTCATAGTATCGTTGTTTTTTTTGAGAAGGTTGCGAAGCTTCCCAGGATTATCAATATTGAAGATATCTCCATGTCGGACGGGAAGGATATAAAAGGGCGGGGACGGTATATAAACACGTCCTGTATGATTAAAACTTACATGTTCCTGGAAAAACTCGATGAGAAAAAAGCTGATGAAAAAAAATAGAACTGCAGCTTGCATAACAATAATACTTCTGGCTTTGATCGCTCTACTATGGGCATCAGAGATTACCGCTGCCGATCCAAAAGCGGCAGGTACTAAAGGGACTGATGTAAAGGCGGTGGAAACAAAGGCCGCCGATTTGAAGACAGCCCCCGCATATAAATACAATCCTGTCGGAAAGGTGGACCCTTTTAAACCTTTCATAGATAAGGAGATCAGCGCTAAAAAGAAGCTGGAAAAAGTACAGCCCCTTCCCATATTCCCCCTGCAAAGGGCGGGTACTGATCAATTCAGGCTTGTCGGTATTGCAGGTGATGAGTCTTCCAAAATAGCCATTGTCACAGATGTTAAGGGCAAATTCTATCCCCTTTATTTGGGAACCGCCATTGGTCTACACGGTGGCAGGGTAGTGGGGATACTCGCAGACCGAGTCATCGTCGAAGAAAAGATCAAAGAAGGGGATGCCAGAAAGACGAAGACAAAGAGAATCACGATGAAGCTTCGCAAAGAAGAAGGTGAGGAAAAACCATGAAAAAGAAACTACCATGGATTGTATTCTTGATTGCTTTTGTAATGTTTTTTAGTAACGTCGAGTACGCAGGGAGCGCGCCGCCGGAGGCGACGAATCCCCCTGAGGTTTCCGCGCCTCAGGTACAGAAGACAGACTTCGGATACCTGGAAAACATTACCTTTGAAAAGATAAAAGGCAAAGAGCGCATCACCATCGTCGTATCCAAACAATCCGGTGTTACTATCGAAGCCCTGGCGGGTAATGCCGTGGTGGTAAAAATGGCAAATATGTTTGTGCCTGGGGAACTCAAGCGACCTTTAGGTGAGGGGAAGCTTTCCAATGTAATCAATGCCGTTCCGTCCCAGAAAACAACCGAAGGTCAGAACTGGGCCCTCATCACGATAGCGTTAAGAGAGCGTGTACCTTACAGTGTCAGTCAGGCGGGGCAGAATGTCCTTATTGATTTTAATACAGGCAGCATCGAGGGCAAAATGCCTGCAGCCGATCAAAAAGCGCCGGGGTTTTCCACAGAAGTAGTAACCAAAAAGGAGACGGGCCAGACCGTCGAAAAAGGCACAGGCCCAACGAAGTATGCAGGTCGTAAGATATCCCTTGATTTTCAGGATGCACCTATACGGGCCGTCCTGAGATTACTCGCCGAGGAGGGAGGAATCACTATTGTCTCCGGTGATGATGTCAAGGGAAACATGACTGTGCATATGAAAAAGGTCCCCTGGGATCAGGCCCTTGATACCATTTTGGATGTCCATGGTCTTGCTAAAAAGCAGATGGGCGATGTTATCAGTGTCGTAACCTACGAAAGAATGAAAAAAGACGAGGCTGACAGGAAGTCGGGCGAAGAAGACCGTCTCAAGGCGGAGATACTTTCCAAAAAGGCAGAGCAGGAACGATTGGAAGAAAAGGGGAAACTGCGGCAGGTATCCATAGAAGCGAAAATCATAGAGGCAACGGATGAATTCGTCAGGAACCTCGGTGTTACATGGGGAGGCGTGTCCTACAACAGGGCCGGCGATTATTCCTATGGGTTGACTGCGGGAACAAACACGGTTCAATCTCGCGGCATGACGTGGGGGTATCCGTCCGCTATTCCATTTCAAACCACAGATGGAAAAGTAATACAGTCTGCTGCTCTCAATTATCCGGCGTCAATCGCATCGCCTACTTTCGGTCTCATACTGGGAGGCGCCAATGCCGTTCTCGAAGCCCAGATCGCGGCTCTTGAAACTACGGGCCAGGGGAAAATCATTTCATCACCGAAGGTTACTACCATGGATAATGTAAAGGCAACCATCAAACAGGGTGAGGAGGTTCCCTACATTACCATAGATAAGGACGGAAACAGGAGTATTACCTTTAAGGAAGCCGTCCTGAGACTGGATGTCAAGCCGAAAATTACGCCCGACGATACTATCTCAATGGAGATTAAAGCGACAAACGATTTTGCGGACTATACAAAAGCCGCCCAGTTATCCGGAAATCCTCCGATAAATAAAAGCGAGGTAGAGTCTAAAATTGTCGTTCAGGATGGAGATACGATTGTCATCGGGGGAATATTAAAGACTTCAGAACAGACGTCAGAAACAGGTATCCCATGGCTCTCCAAAATACCGGTCTTGGGGTGGTTGTTCAAATCTGAAGCAACCACGAAAAAAAGAACTCAGCTCATGGTTTTTATCACCCCAAAGATCATAAAAAGCGACACTGTGGGAGAAAAATCCGAAAAGCCAAAAGGAGGGGGATAAGACCTTCACGTTTCTTTTTTACCAAATAACCAATCGGCATTCTTCTTTTTTCTCCTGCCAATGGCGGGAGAAAACATCACTATGAAAAAGAAATCGAAAGTTGCCTTTGAGGGAAACCGCCTACAAAGAGACTCCCGCAAATATATCATTCCTCCGACAACCATAGTTAAGAAATTTAAATCTAAATATGATCAATTTAAAAATACTTAGATACGCTGCTGTCATGGTATTTCTTCTTACCGTAACGGCATGTGCAACGAGCCCTTGGAATCAGGAACAGGCAGATTCTCACCTGAATATCGGGATTGCCTATTTAGGATCTGAACGCACCAATGATGCATTAAAGGAATTTTTACAGGCGGAAAAACTCGCGCCAAAGGACCCAAAGATCCATTATCATATCGGCATGTCGTACTACAAAAAAGGGCTCAATGATAACGCTGTCAATGAATTCAAGAAGGCATTGTCGTTAAGGTCCGATTATTCGGAGGTTCATAATTTCCTGGGGGCAATCTATCTGGAAATGGGGCTCTGGGATAATGCCATAGAATCATTTAAAAACGCGCTTTCCAATATTCTCTATGAAACTCCCGATAAAGCGCTGTTCAACATGGGTATGGCCTATCATGGAAAGAAGGATTACCCGAAGGCCCTTGACACGTATCAGGATGCGAAAAACAGGAGACCGACTACGGTTCCTCACCCCCTGATAGACCTTCACATGGGGATAACCTGTTATGCCCAGGGGAATTTTGAAAAGGCGGTTCACTATTTCAAGGCATCCTCGAAGGCGGCTCCATCCTTATTAGAATCCCGCTACTGGTTAGGGCAGTGTTATATTAAGCTGCATGATGCGGAGAAGGCCAAGGCGGAGTTCAAGGCCATTATCGGAATAACACCGGATTCGGAACTGGGAATCGCAGCCAGAAAAAGCCTCGATGCCATTGAGCCAAGGCGTTAAAAAGAGCAGGCCGCAAACACCCGCTTGCTCTGAGTTTCCTTCCGCTCTCTTCTTTAGCAACTTTATCAATTGAACTCTGTCGCAATACGCCTCTCGTCATTTCAATCCGCACTCTCTCCTGTCGTGGAAACATGCGTTCCAGGGGAGGTATCCCATACCATATGACTGCAAAAAAATCCTTCGGTCATTCTGTATTGGAATGGCCGAAGGATTGATTTGGGGAAGTGAGTCTCGCCTTTCTTGATAATGTGCTTTCTATTGAATCCGATTATCTTTCCAGTAAAGGATGTCCGTACGAGTGCCTCCTCCTGGAGGATTAAATTCTACTTTTTGCGTGCTTCCGCTAATTCCCCCGCCGCCGCTTGTTGTTACATAGATATCAGATCCTCCCCCTCCCGGCTTCTGCGAAATAACAGGCGCGGAGGGTATCCCGGTCCCAATGGACATACTTCGTCCACCGGGGAATGCGCCGGCCCCGGAGGTATACCATAGGGCATAGAGGTACGCAGATCCGCCCTGGTCGCAGGAATTGGTCGAGGTGGTGGGTGTGAACGTCGTAAAATACACCACTCCGCCAAATACGGTGGGATCGGCTAATATCTTCTCTCCCGTTCCCGGCAAGGTAATAAAATAGCCCTGATTCGTGGAATTTGCGTTATCGTACGTTGCGGTCAATGCTGAGATATTATCCATATTGCTTGTACTATACATCGAGGTACCGTTGTCCTTTAAGGCAAATAACGTACCCTGTCCGGTACTGTTGGTAGGATCAACCTTGCTCCCCGTGCCCCAGTAGACCCAGAGATTCCCCCCCCCGTCTTTGGCAACGGCTGGAACTGTGTAGACGGGCTGAACGGGGGTGGGACCCGCAAAGAGCCGATCCCCTGTCCAGGTGGAGGCACCGCAACCTCCCGGCTGAGCAGACATATACGCTGTGCAGAATTTAAAACGCCATATGTTCCCACCGAGGTCCCCTATGTAAACTCTATCGATGAAACCATCGTTATCCGTATCCACAATGGTAGCAGAAGCCGGTATGCTGTATTTCATATTCGAATTCGCCTGAGTGCCACCCGGCGTCATCGTATAGCTCCAGAGGATCTGTCCATCACTTAAATCAATGATGAAAAATCCCTTCCCTCTCGTGTCACATATGCCGACTGTGCAGTCTGCTCCGTTGTAACCGGCTCCGACAAGCCCGACCCATTTTTCCTGGTTGTTGATCCTGACCCTGCCGGTCATCACCTTGCCCCACGGATCACCAAGGTAGGGCGCATGCAATGAATTGATTCCGGTGTTGCCGCCAATGTGCCACTTGTACGTCGGAGTCAGCGTCTCGGTGACATCAAGCGCGTAGTAGCCGCAGTAATACTCATAAGGTGGTGTGGCAGATGCATTGTAGATCGAATTAAAGCCGGAGTCACACGTTGACGAGGAGCTCCATAAATTGGGAGAGCTGCCCCTCCCTTCCCCGAAAATCAACATCGTTCTCCACTCAGAAATTAATTTGACTGTCCCGTAACCTGTGCCCAGCCAGACGTCGGCGACCGTTATCGGCCCATCAACAAAATATTGGTGGGTAAGCGCCGTGGGATGAGCAGTATGGGTTATGTTTTTCAGCTTCGGCAGGAGATTAGGCGGTATAAAGCTCCATGCCTCCGACATATTGTTCGTTTTGAATGCGTGCAACTGGCCGTCGTTTGCCCCCACAACGATGATGCGGTTATCATTACCCGGAGACGGACAGGCAGAGGCGCGGCAATTATTTTCCCGGTACAAACTAAAAGCATGACTTGTATCGCGGATGTCGTCGAAGTAGGCCGAAGGCGTTCCTACGGTAATCGGCGATGACCGGAACACATCTCCCAGCTTAAAGACAGTGCTGCCGGTGCATGTAATCGTGACAGGTACATCTGTGCAGTCCGGGTTATAGGCAGGATTACCCCGGATGTAACCGATAACCTCATTCCGTGATGATGTTGCCGTAGTGGTGAATCCAAAATAACTGGGGTCTATATTTTGTGCGATAGTAAAAGTTGTCAGCGTACTGTTACTGGTGCAGCCGACACAGGTATATATTTTCCTTGGGTCAACTGTATCATCTCTCGCCCGGAGCATATCCGCCGCATCCACGAATGTAGAAGTTACTACTTCCCCGGTAACGCTGTCTATGCTATACTTTTTTAAATGCCCCTGCCAGAAAGGATCATTCGCGACGGGTTTGAAGGAAGCCTCATAGATATAATTTTCATCCGCGGTCCGGGATGACTGTACGGAGGCCTGGGTGAAGGAGTAGGTTGCCTCGCGGACAATATTGATTGCCGTTTTCAGGGCCGCATTCAGTTGATCGGCGTCAGCAGCGATGAAGGCATACCCAGACAGATTTCTCATATATGTGAGCGAGGCGGCAACGGGATCTATCCCCGAAAAGCCGGGGTCATTAGAATTGGCGCGATAGTTACTGGTTGAATGTCCGGGGCAGGTTGTAGGATTTGTACAATAGGGAGCGGTGGAGTCATAGCAGGCTGCCGTTGCCGTTAAACTGTCGGTAGCGCATTGGGTCACGCCGGCCGGATAGCATGCGGTGGGATTCGTGGATAGATTGCAGCATGGGGCGGTGACAGGGGGGGTTGCGTTGGGATCGCAGCCTATAGGGATATTGTAGGCGGTTGTGCCTCCCAAGTAGGACCAGTTGGGTGTATTGGGATCGTCCGTTCTTCCATAATAGGCCATCCAGTTGAGGGTGTTCTGGAGATAGGGGGGCATGGTGGAACCGAAGCCGATGACAAAAAGCTGGTACCCCGCGTCGGCTAATGCCTTGGCCCTGGCTACAGACTCCCTTCTGTTTTTATACCGGTGATCATCACATTCCGTACCGTCCGCGCCGCAGCCAAGCGTATCTGACCCGTCGGTAAGCAGGATAATGAATTTCTTGCGGCAGTCCTTGGCAGGATCAATCGCCTTGTGGGCGTCAAGGTAATTTTTCGCCTCAGAAAGACCCCCTGCCAATGGCGTTCCGCCGGTTGCCGTTGCGCCGTTGACACAGCTTAAAGCGCCGCAGCTGCTCCCGCTTGTAATGGAACAGCTCGTCGCATTATTACAATAGACAGAACTGTATTTGGTGTCGATTTCTTTAATTACCCTGATACACCCGGTGACATTACTGCAGTCTGTGTTGCAGTTGGTCTTGGAAGTGCTGCAGAATCCCCCGCTGCAACCGGTACCGGTACAGTACGTGTAATTTGCCGTGCATGACGTGCTGCGAGCATAAGAGTATTCAGTGCCCGATGAGCAGTTGCGATACTGCATGTACCCTATCCTGACCCCGAGGCTGCCTTCATCCGATGAAGTAATCGTATTATCATTGTTATCATCGAGGATACTGAAAATTGCCCGTTTGGCGACGGCAAGACGGCTGCAGTTCGTTGTATGTGTGCTACCGGAGGAACTATAAAAAGTCCCCGAACATGAAGAATTTCCCCAAATATCGGTATCGCCCGCCGGGTTCCAGACCATGCTCCCTGAAAGATCAAGGATAATCATTGCATCGGGGCTTGTGGATGTACTAAACAGCGCTTCCTCGCCGGGGGGAGGCGCCTGAGCAGATAAAAGCCCGGGGAAAAATACACTACTACATAGAGCAATGCATAGAAGGAATGCATAAACCTTCCTGGATTTCATATAACCTCCTTATTGATATGGTCCCGGGCCCGGAACGGGGCCGTATCCCATTCCCACACCCACTGTTACCTGCGTGCTATACTCCGCGTTTCTTCCAACTACCGTGGTATCATACCGTTTCATTTTCCATCCCACTGCATAACCTCCTCCTGGCGGGTCTATCAACTCAGGACCCCTCGTTGGAAACGCAACAGGATAATTAATAGTATAACTGGATTGGCCATCCGTCCTGTTAACTGTTATCGGGGTAGTGGGGGCGGTCTGGGGATTAAACTGCTGTGAAAGGGTTTGCACGCCTTGTTCTACGGCAGCAAGAGACCGCTTGTCGCCAACAATTTTTGTGCTCACCTTGATGTCCTGTGTTGAAAGAGAAATCACCAGCATTCCGAGTGCGAGCAGGATCAAGCAGGCCATAATAGCCGCAACGAGGGCAAATCCCCCTTCAGAATTTTTCAAGCGTAAC